>JAFDDL010000090.1 GCA_019310865.1 Deltaproteobacteria bacterium
TCTCTTCGTTGCTCTGGCTCAGGGTCGGGGCAAAGTCCGCATTGTCCTGGGAATAGCGGGCCATCTGCTTGGCGGCAATTCGACCTTCGGCGTGTGAACCGGAGGAGAATTTATGGCCGGAGCAGCCCACGCCGTCGCCGGCGGTGAACAGACCGTTGACCGTGGTCATCTGTTTGTAGACCTTGCCGTTGGTAGCTTTGATCTTGTATGAATCCGGCACCCAGTCATAATCCGGGCCGGAGGTCCACAGACCGCAGCATCCGGAGTGAGATCCCAGCAGGTACGGCTCGGTGGGCATCACTTCGGAATTCTTCTTTTCCGGCTCACAGTTCTGTGCACACCAGAGGTTGGCCTGGCCGCAGGTCATGTCCAGAAAGTCTTCCCAAGCCTCTGATTCCAGGTGCTTGAGTTCTTTTTTGTTCATGGTCTCGCCAAGCGTGGCCAAAGCGGTCATGGTGTCCATGATGATGGGCCCGCGGCCTTCCTTCATCTCGAACAGCATCAAATGGTTTCGCAGGCAGGTCGGCGTAATGGCCGCCGTGCCGTACGGTGCGTATTTTTCAAGCTCGGCTTTGGCGGCGTCACCACCGGCAAATGCTTCGCCCAGACCGTTGAGGGTTTTGGCTTTGAACAGCAGGAACCAGGCACCCACCGGACCGTAACCGTCTTTAAAACGAGCCGGGGTGAAACGGTTTTCCATCATGGAAAGCTCGGCGCCGACCTTCATGCACATGGTATAGGTGGAACCAGCGTTCCAGACCGGATACCAGGCGCGGCCTTTACCTTCACCCATCGAACGCGGCTGATAGATGTTTACCGCACCACCGCATGCAACCATCATGGTCTTGCATTTGATGATGAAAACTTTGTTTTCGCGCACGGAGAAACCCACCGCACCGGCGATGGTGTTTTCTTTGTTGGCATCGAGCAACAGCTCAACAATGAAAACCCGCTCGAGAATATTTTCGTCACCCAGTGCTTTTTTGGCAGCTTCAGCCACGATCCGTTTGTAGGACTCGCCGTTGATCATGATCTGCCATTTACCGGTCCGAACCGGTTTGGCACCGGATTTCAGGGTCCCCAATTTCTGACCCTTATTTCCGTCCAGGTTTTTACCGTCTTCGGTTTTTTTCCAGATGGGCAGACCCCATTCTTCAAACAGATGAACAGAATCGTCCACGTAGTGGCTCAGGTCGTAAATCAGGTCTTCCCGGACAATGCCCATCAGGTCGTTTCGGACCATTCGGACGTAATCTTCCGGTGAATTATCGCCAATGTATGTATTGATGGCGGAAAGGCCCTGGGCAACAGCGCCGCTTCGCTCCATGGCGGCCTTATCCACCAGCAGAACGCTCTGGCCTTCACTCATCCATTTCTTTGCCTCAAATGCCGTACCGCAGGCAGCCATACCACCACCCACGATCAGAATATCAACTTCACGCTCCTCGACTTCAGGATCGCGAACAGCCTTGCGTTCACCCATCGGTTTATTCGGTAATGCCATATTAAAACCTCCTTACAATATCGCCTTAGCAAGTTTGTATTTAGTCGTTAACTTTGGATCTTCAAATCGGCTGGGCCCTTAGGCCAGCTCACTGGGTGCAGGAATTTGAACACCTTCTGCTTCTTGTGTGCACAGCAGCGGACTTTCAATATCCTGTCCTGTCACTTCCTCATATGCATTGGCAGCGCCTTCGGAAGTGGTCCGAATAGGGAACTTGAAGCGTTTGATGGTGCCGTTGCGGAATTTGCAGGTCCACATGACATCTTCGGTGCCCAGCATCGGCATGATGCTGCTTCCAAGGGGCACAAAGTCGGCATAACCCCTGACTTCGATTGCCTGCGTGGGGCAGATCTTTACGCAAGAAAAGCATTCCCAGCACTGATCCGGTTCCTGGTTGTAAGCCTTCATGGAATTGGGTTCGAGAACCATCAGGTCATTGGGGCAAATGTACTCACAGGCTGTTTTATCGCCGCCCTTGCAACCGTCACATTTCTCATTGATGACAAAACTTGGCATTTATAATACCTCCTCATGGTTATTCATATTACAGTCCATTTGATACGAAAAGTCATACAAACAAATTGATTAAAGAACGAATTCCTGTTTCGCACCCCCCTTCTTATTTTCGGCCTTTCATCTCGCCGGGCCTTATAATCGTTTTATATACGCCAAAAGTCCGTTTTTACATGATTATTTCAACCGACGCCGTTTCCGGTCTTTGTACAATATATCCTTTAAAAGCAGGATGATAGAGCCTATTTAACAAAAAATATCCTAATATCACCCAACATGGACCTTGTCAAGAATTTTCAGAAATTTAAGTGGTGCCAAGATCCCGGTCCGCCCAGTAATATTCGTAGCGAAAACAAGATGTGGTAAATTGTTAGGCCCAGGCCACTATATATAAGGTATTGCACCGGTAAATGAGGCCATAATTTCGTCATATAATCCATCTTGTGGTAGCTGAACAAGCCTTGTGTTTAAAACCCGGCGTTATCAGCCACTATATTAAATAAAATCAATGCTTTATTTTAATAAAATTACGGCTTCTTCCACTTACGACTCGTTAACGATTAGATTTCATCTCACTCAATAAAGCGTATTCATTTTTTTGAGACCCATTCTTAGGGCTCGCGCGTAAATAACTTCACATTTTATACGCCGATGCATCCCATCTGGCGGCGTACGAAAATACAGGATGTCCTGATATTCTTTAATTTTCGTGCCTTGCCAGCTGGGCGCCTCAACACCTAAAACTGTGAATTAATTTCTGCGCGAACCCTTAGCCTCGCCGAATTTCGGGGTTGACTTGGGAAAGGAACGTGGTACCTCATTCCATATGAACCTTAAAGGCAAAACGGCACTGGTGCTGGGCGCCATCAAAGGACTCGGTCGCGAAATCGCCCTGGATTTGGCCGGAAGCGGGGCAAATGTGGCGGTGACGTATTTCGACTGGGAAACACATTTGGGTGCTCTTGAAGCGGCACTGGGCCAAAGCGGAGCCGACCACCTGATCGTTCGGGTAAACCTTCTTGAAACGGAGGAAATCCAGCACCTTATCCAAACGATCATCGAGCAGTTTGGACGACTCGATATCCTCATCAACAACATCGAGCGGGGGGGATGGCCGGTGGTGCACGGGTCTTACCTGGCAGATCAGTGGGATCTGGAGATGGAAACGACACTTCGCGCAAAGCGCTGGGTCTTTGATGCCGCCTTTCCTTTTTTGAAAACTTCGGGCGACGGGTGTGTCATCAATATCTCCTCCATCGCCGGAATTGTTGGCCGATGCGGTCCTGCCCGATACATGTTCAACGACGGCTATGCCACGGCAAACCGTGGCATTGGCCTGCTCACAGAGACCTGGGCCCGGCTGGGAGCACCGGAGGTTCGCGTCAACGAGATCATGCTCGGTCTCATGGCAACCCGCCACGGGGAAGGCACCCGGGGATGGGGTCTGCTCAACGATGGGCAGAAACAAGCGCTACTGGATCATACCCTGCTGGGACGCACCGGCAAGGCGGAAGATGTGGTCAAGACGGTTCGGTTTGTCTTACAGGACGCACCCTTTATGACCGGAAGTGTGATCCGCCTGGACGGCGGCTACGTGCTAGGTGGCGACAAAACCGGCCCCATGCCCAAGGGGGTGTTGTAAGCCGGGAGGCAGGCCTTATGAAATAACTCACCTGTGCCCTTTATCGTTTTATCTGAAAGATGTGGTTGGACTTTTTGCCCCATAAGAAGAGCTGTACCCAGGAAAAGCCCAATTTCAAAAGGGCTGCATCGTCTTGGCGGATTTTCCGGATTAACGCGGGTTTGACCTTATATCGCTTCAGAAAACTGCTGTTGAGTACAAATGTCCGAAATGCATCGATGTTGTAGGTGGCCATGAAGGTCATTTTGGCCCTGGATCCCGATGGCCCTTCTGATCCCCAGGGATTTTGCTGAAACCGATGCTTGATGGCCGCCCACCTGGCAGTCATCTCATGATGGCGCTCGGCTTCCTGGTCTGCGTCCCAATCTGCGACGGTCCAGGTCGTTTCCTCACTTGCACCCAGGCAAAAATCGGGTGGGCGAAAAAAATGAACCCGCTGAAGCGCGTTTCCATGGGATTGAATTACAAGGCCCTGCTCCACCGGAAAACTTCGGCAGGTGTCTGGTCTGCCGGTATACACCGAGCACCCGGCGTCCGTTAAAAACGGACAGGTTTTTTCCGAGTTATCCGCCATGCGCAGCAACACCTCCGGAAAATAATTTTCTTTTCGCAACACCACGTCCACGTATCGGTCCAGAAAATCACCCGAGGCGATTCCCACTGTATTTTTCAGTGTTAGAACGTCATACGGATACAAAAATAGATTAAGATTCCGGCAGCATTGATTAAAACAGGACAAACCGGCGTGACACTTGAAACGAAAGCGGTCCGTGGGGCCGATGCGTCTGCCGGGAAGGCGATCGATATCCGATTCATCATACTGCTTCATGATTGGTCCGTGTCAGGGGCTTGTCTTAAATTTCATCACCATTTCAGAGATGGTCATCTTAATTTTTTTCCCAAGGCCCATCGCCTGTTTCAACTCCGATTCCAGGTCGGCCAATGCCGCATAATGGGGTGTCCGGTCAAAACGGATCGGGGCCTTTGTTTGAACCTGCCTATCAAACTCCGCACACCCGGATCCGCGCTGAACCGGTCTGCCCGGTGGATGAAAGATATAGGCAATCCCGTGCAGGCGGCAGATCATGGGCCGATGCGCGTAGAGTGTGCAGCGCTGTTTGGTATTCAATGGACAAAAGGGGCGGCGGCGCCCTTGAGCTGGGTCCGGCAAATCAGGAATCATTCGATCCCGCTCGGCTCGTCGGCGGGCTTCACATCGCACCGATGCATTCAATGATACGAATCCGTTTTGCAAGTAAAGAAATTCCACCACCGTGTGGTGATAAAAACGTGTCTGGCAGCAGTTGTCCGTACACCCCTGACAGTCGAAGTCATGTTGATCCGCAGCTATCTGATACTGCCGATCCATGTCCGCATACAGAATTTTCAACCGTTGAAGAAACGGCTCCCAATTCGGTGATGGTCGGAGGGCCCCCGGGATTTCCATCATGGTCACCCGCCTTTGGTGATAGGCGCTGGGAAAAAATGGCGTTCGAACAGAGCCAACGCCTGCCGGTCGGTCATACTGGCTATGAAATCACAAACAACCCGAGCCCTGGGTTCATCGGCCGAATGACATTGATCCATCTCCAGATCCGCCAATTCCTGAAACAGAAGTGACTCTTTTTCCATGTAAAAATGAAACAGGTCGGATAGAATTTTTTTCGCCTTTACAAATTCCCGGTGAACCTTGGGTGAGCGATAGACATGAGTATAGAGAAATTTTCGCAACGTGGTCATGGCGCCGTAAATCGTGTCGCTCATGATCAGATTCAGGTCTTCTCCGTTGGTTTCGCTGCAATCGATCAGATCGTTTATCATGCGCGTGGCACGCTGGGAATGGGTTCGACCCAAGTTTTCCAGACAGATTGTCGGCACCTCGCCCGCGTGAATCACACCGCTGCGAATGGCGTCATCCAGATCATGATTTAAATAGGCCATGATATCGGCAATTCGGACAATTCGCCCTTCCATGGTGTCTGCCAGCCGGTCGGGGTTTTTCGGCATAACCTTGCCATACCCCTTGGAGTGTTTTTCGATACCGTTTCGCACCTCCAGGGTCAGATTTAATCCACGGCCATTGTTTTCCAGCAAATCCACCACTCGCAGGCTTTGCTGCTGATGCGAAAACTCCCGGGAATATATCTCCTTGAGCACCGTCTCGCCACCATGGCCAAAGGGCGTGTGCCCAAGATCATGGCCCAGAGAAATGGCTTCGGCCAGATCCTCGTTAAGCCGTATCGCCCTGCAAATGGTTCGCGCAATCTCGGCCACCTCCAGGGTATGGGTCAGCCGTGTCCGATAATGATCCCCAAGGCCAAGTGGGGCTAAAAAAACCTGTGTCTTGTGTTTCAGCCGTCGAAAGGCATTGGAATAGACGATTCGGTTTCGATCCCGCTGAAAAGCAGTTCGAATGGGGCAGGAATCCTCTTGGCGAATCCGCCCCCGGGATTTGGAGCTGAGGCACCCGTGGGGGGAGATGAAGTTGCGCTCCCGGTTTTCAAAGTTTTCACGTATAGACGCCATGGCTTTTGACAATATCCAAAAAAGGAGGTAATATTTTCATATCTTAATTCTCTTGTAAAGAAATTTTGTTATACATAACGGACCCATTTCGGCGGGGATATCATGGGAAGTCATCACTTGGTCCTGGGTGAAATTTCCGACTTTCTCACCGGAGAACTCATTGAAGATACACATGATGAGCGCTATCGACAGAAGCTGGCCAAATGGCTCGTTCAAGGAAAATCCTTTTTAAAGTCAGACATTTCACCCAGGGAAAGAATAATTGTAACAGCCGGTGACAACCGCGCTGAGGTGCCACTTGATTTTCGCATTCGTCCCACAGACAAAACCGGCATGATTATCAAGTACGGCCCAGGATCCATTATTACCCGCCATCGATCCGCCCTGGCCCTGGCGCGGCTTGCAGCACCATATCAGATCCCGATAGTGGTGGTAACCAACGGTCGTACAGCGGAGATCCTGGATGGGTGGACCGGCCGCCGGCTGGCAACCGGTATCAAACAGCTGCCCAGCAGACAGGAGCTGGTCAACACAATGGCGCAATCCAAATGGACGGCAATTTCACCCAAGCAAATCGAAATGGAATCACGCATTGTATATGCATACGAAGTAGATGGTGCCTGTCCGTGTGATGATACGGTTTGCAAGCTCTAAGGGCTCGCGCAGGAAAGCGGAGACTCCGGAAACAACTTCACATTTTATGTGTCGATGCATCCCATCCGGCGGCGTTACGAAAATACAGAATATCCTGATATTCTTTAATTTTCGTGCCTTGCCGGCTGGGCGCCTCAACACCTAAAATTGTGAATTAATTTCTGTGCGAACCCTAAGGGAAATGAGGCGATGACGGATAAATATTTCATGAGCCGGGCGCTGGAACAGGCCCGCAACGCCCTGGCGGCGGGAGAGTTTCCCGTTGGCTGTGTCGTGGTCCATGAAAACCGGATCATTGCATACGCATCGCGCATCGGCACCACGGATGGCCAAACAAACGAAATCGACCACGCAGAGATGGTTGCCCTGCGACAAGTCCTTGCGCAAAACCCCAAAATCATCCCCAAAGCGGCAACCGTGTATGTTACCCTGGAACCTTGCCTGATGTGCTTTGGGGCGTTGCTCATTGCTGGAATTGGAAAAATCGTCTATGCATACGAAGATGTAATGGGCGGAGGAACCGGCTGCCCGCTCAGCAGTCTGCCATTATTGTACAAAAGTCGGCCACCGGTTATCGTCCCAAATATACTGCGAAATGAAAGTCTGGCATTGTTCAGATCTTTCTTTTCAAATCCGAGTAACCGATACCTGAAAGAGTCGCTGCTGGCCAAGTATTCTCTGGCAGCGTCTTAACCCTCAAAATTGCATAAACAACCTGGCCAATCGTTGTTAATATATGAAATTTTTTCTTGCATTTCTCATTTTTGTCGTATAATGCTTTCATCTTATTGGTGGTAAGCCGCACTGGTTCTGCGCCCAAATGGCGCGTGGCTCTTCAACAGCGAGTCTGTTTGAAACCACGTCTAAGAACCGTGCTCCGGAATTCTTTTAATCCATAGGAGGTACCAGAATAGTCTCAAGAGGAAATAACCGATATGGCAGCCGGTCCGACCGGACCAACATTAACTCGAGAATCCGTGCCAGGGAAGTGAGGGTCATTGATCCGGATGGAAACCAGGTTGGTATTATTCCGATTCAGGAGGCCTTAGAAAAAGCCGCGAATTTCGGCCTTGATCTGGTTGAAGTATCACCCACAGCGAAACCGCCGGTCTGCAAAATTATGGATTATGGCCGATTCAAGTATGAGCAGACCAAGAAACTGCAGGAAGCCAAGAGGAAACAGGCGAGCTTTCAGGTAAAGGAAATCAAGCTCAGACCCAAAACCGGACAGCATGACCTTGAGACAAAGATCGGCCATATTAAAAAGTTCATCGGAAAACGAGACAAGGTAAAGGTCACCGTGATGTTTCGGGGACGTGAGATCAGCCTGTCATCACTCGCCAGACGGTTGCTGGAAGAAGTCGTTGAAGAAACACAGGAAATCGCTGTGGTGGAATTGCCGCCCAAATTCGAAGGTCGGACGATGATTATGGTGCTGGCGCCCAAATAGAAACAAACCAGTGTGTGGTGCCGCATGTAAAAAAACCATGCAGGGATGAATATTTTCGGGTGCGGGAATAATGTCTGCGCCCTTTGTGGCGTGGGCCTCTAAATGTTGCTCACGCTTTCTATTTTTAACACCGGCTGTCGGATCCGCTGGGCCACCCGGATTTGAAACCCATCGAAAAAGGATCCTTTTTCGAAACAAATACTGAAGGAGAGCTTGTCAACATGCCAAAAATAAAAACGAACAGGGCCGCTGCCAAACGATTCAAGCGGACGGGAACCGGAAAAATCAAGTTTTCAAAATCCCATGCCGGTCATATGTTGACCAAAAAAACAACCAAACGTAAACGGTCGCTCCGCAAAGGACAAATATTAGACAAAAGCAACATGAAGGAGCTTCGATTGTTGCTGCCCAATGGATAGTCGAGGAGATAAACAATGCGAGTCAAAAGAGGTTTCAAAGCAAGAAGACGTAGAAAAAAAATCTTAAAATTGGCCAAAGGGTTTCGAGGGGGCCGCAGTAAGCTAATTCGGACCGCTGCCGATTCCGTTGACAAGGCCCTGATGTATGCCTATCGAGACCGCCGTCAGCGAAAACGCGATTTCAGAAAACTGTGGATCACCCGCATCAATGCGGCCGCCCGCATGAATAATTTGAGTTACAGTCGGTTGATTCATGGCCTGAAAACAGCCGGTGTCGATCTGGATAGAAAGGTGTTGGCTGAACTGGCTGTTTCGGATCCCCAGGGCTTCACCCAAATCGCCCAGATGGCCGCACAGCAAGTATAGCGGTGTGTTCCGTGGAGACAAACAGCCAACAAATTCTAACCGATGCCGTCACCGAATTGGAGACCGCTACCGATCGGAACGGCATAGAAGCCCTTTCGGTAAAATACCTGGGCCGAAAAGGGCGGATTACTCAATTTCTTCGGTCCATTTCTCAGCTTCCGGAATCCGATCGGCCCCTGGCCGGAAAAAAAGCCAATGAGGTCAAAAAAACCCTGAACCGGGCCATAAAAGCCGCCCTGGCTCGCCTGGACAGTGCCGAAGCAGATCCTGCCGGCATTGATGTTTCACTACCGGGCCGCATCGCCGCCCAGGGAGCACAGCACCCGATTTCCAAAACGAACCGGGAAATCTGTGAAATCTTCAGTCGTATCGGTTTTGACATTGTCGAAGGACCGGAAGTCGAAACGGATTATTATAATTTCGAGGCGCTGAATTTTCCGAAAAATCACCCGGCCCGGGACATGCAGGATACCTTCTTTGTCTCCGATGATATTGTGCTTCGAACCCATACGTCTCCACTTCAGATTCGAACCATGGAAAAATATCCACCACCGGTGAGCATTATCGCTCCGGGTAAGGTGTATCGATGTGATTCGGATATCACCCACACCCCCATGTTCCACCAGGTGGAGGGTCTATATGCCGGTGAAAATATTTCATTTGGAGACCTCAAAGGCGTCCTGACCGCTTTTGTCCACCAGATTTTCGATGACCGGACGTCCATTCGGTTTCGCCCAAGCTTTTTTCCTTTTACCGAACCGAGCGCGGAAGTGGATATTCTCTGTGTCATGTGCCGCGGCAAAGGCTGCCGCGTCTGTTCCAGGACCGGGTGGCTGGAAATTTTAGGATCGGGAATGGTTCATCCGAACGTGTTTAAATTTGCCGGGTACGATCCCGAGCGAATCACCGGGTTTGCTTTTGGGATGGGTATCGAGCGAATTGCCATGCTTAAATACGGCATTGATGATATTCGGGTGTTTTTTGAAAACGATCTCCGTTTTCTCGGACAATTTATCTCCTTTTGATCTGTTTCCCTTCAAAATTACCCTGATCCGGAGAAACGATATCCACCATTGGTTAAGGTAAAAAGTTATGAAAGTAAGCTTAAGCTGGCTGAAGGATTATGTTTCCGTTGATATGGATTCGACAGCCCTTGCC
>JAFDDL010000712.1 GCA_019310865.1 Deltaproteobacteria bacterium
TCCGTCGTGTCCATTTCCGGTTTGATGATCATCTTTTTTTTCAGCATCAATATGGTTTCAAATGATCTTGAAAGAAGAACCATCTATATGATCCTGTCGAGACCCATCAACAAGGTTCAATATATATTCGGTAAATTTATTGGATTGAGCCTCATCGTTTTGCTCTCAAGCATCATTTTGGGCTGCTGCTCGGCGGTATCCGTTAAATTGGCAACCCTGAATGCCGCCGGCTACATTCCGCAGCATTTCTCATGGTCGACTTTTTTCATTGGGTTGGTTTTTTTAACCCTGTCCCTCTGGCTGGTCATGTCAATGGCTTTTTTATGCATCAGCATCACATCGCATCCGTTCACAGCGGTTCTGATCAGCATATTGTCTTATTTTATCGGACATAACATCGAAGCCGTCGCCAATATCATTACCCGCAGCCAGATTTACGCGGAAAATGCGTTTTTGATCAAACTGACCCAGATCGCCGCATGGGTTTTCCCGAACCTGGCCGCCTTTGATTTAAAAACCACCGCTGCCTACGGCCTGTCCATCGATCCTGCCTATTTATGCTGGGTGGCGCTCTATGGGTTTTCGTATATCGGCATCTGCCTGATGCTCACCATCTTCATGTTTCAGCGCCGGGAGTTGTCGTGAAAAAAGCCGCCTTGCCCATTGGACTGATGTGCCTGTGCCTCTTTCTGGCCGCCAACCTGATGAGCCACGCCGCCATCAGAGAGAACCGGGGCGATTTAAAACTGTCCTACTCGCCCCCCAATCTCGGACTATCGCCTGAACTGATTGGCCTGGTTGCCGGAGAATTCAAAGGCCTGCTTGCCGACTACCTGCTGCTGGAAATCGGGTCATTTATCGGAAGCAACCAAACGGCGTATATTGATGACTGGAAAAAAATCTGTCGAACCTTTGAACAGGTGATGGCCCTTGATCCATACTTTCAGCAGACCTATCTCACCGTCCAGGGCAACCTGCCCTGGATTGCGTGCATGCCCGAGGCGGCAATCAAATTCCTGGACATCTCGCGAAAACACCGGACCTGGGATTGGCGTCCCGGGCATTATATGGGATTTGATGCTTATTATTTTTTAAATGATTATGAGATGGCGTCAAAGATCTTTCTGGAAACCGCCCAAATTGATGGCGCACCGGTTATTATGGCGCTCCTGGGCGGCCGATTTGCACTCAAGAGCCAACAATCCGAGGCCGCCATCACCCTTTTAGAATCGATGCTTGAAGATGAGAATCTGGATGAAAACTCCCAGGTGGAGATAAAACAACGAATCGCAGAGCTGAGGGCCGGGGAAATACCCGATCCTTCCAAGCCGGCCAAGCCAGCTTTATAACACCCCATTAACGAATCAATTCACTCCCAGCTTTTCCAACCGGTAGCGAAAGGAGCGAAAGGACATGCCGAGTAAGTCTGCGGCCTGTTTTTTGCGGTTATTGGTGAAGGCCAGCGATTTTTCAAGGTAGGCGCGTTCGATTTCTTCGAGGATCGTGTTGAGTGACACACCGTTGGGCACTTCATCCAGATCGTAGCGTTTGCCCTGAATGCCTTCAATCCATCTTCGTTTCTGAACCGAAAGCGCCAGACTGTCCGGAAGGATGATATTGGTGCTGGTCAAGGCAACGCTGCGCTCGATTAGGTTTTCAAGCTCCCGAATATTACCCGGAAAATTATATTTTTGCAGCAGATCAATTGCATAAGAAGAAATCTTGGTGACTTCCTTGTTCATTTCCTTCGCGTATTTTTCCAGGAAATGTTGAACCAGCAACCGCAGGTCGCCTTTTCGCTCTCGAAGTGGCGGCACTTTAACTTCAATGACATTGAGTCGGTAGAAGAGGTCTTCCCGAAAACGACCTTCGATCACCTCCTGTGCCAGCATTTTATTGGTCGCAGATATGAATCGCACATCCACCGAGATGTCCTGCACCCCCCCCACGGCCCTGATCACCCGCTCCTGGAGAGCCCTGAGCAGCTTCACCTGCAGCGATAGGGTCAATTCTCCGACTTCGTCCAAGAAAAAAGTACCGCCATCCGCCAGTTCGATCATCCCCTTTTTGTCATGGGTTGCACCGGTAAATGCACCCTTGCAGTGGCCGAACAGCTCGCTTTCAATCAGGTTTTCCGGTATACCGCCACAGTTGATTACCACAAACGGTTTGTCCCTTCGATCGCTTTGCTCGTGGATCGCCTTGGCAATCAATTCCTTACCCGTTCCGCTTTCCCCGCTGATCATTACCGTAGATCGGGTCTTGGCAACCTGGCGGATCATTTTATAGATATGCGCCATGCGGGGGCTGTTGCCCACAATTTTGCCGAAATGAACGGTCTTTTTGACCGCTTGGTCCAGAACCGCTTTTTCAGCCTCCAGGCTTTTCACCTCCAGCGCCTTTGCAATGGCTGCCTTGAGCTCCACATTGTCAAAAGGTTTGGGGACGTAATCAAAAGCACCGTGGTTCATCGCTTCCACGGCCGTCTCCGTGGAAACGTAAGCGGAGATCATAATGACGACTATATCGGGAT
>JAFDDL010000713.1 GCA_019310865.1 Deltaproteobacteria bacterium
GCGGCACCGAAAATTTATGCCGGCATTCCTCAGCTGCCCGTGGAAGGCATCAGCATGGTGTATACATGGGAAAATGCCGGGGCGGCGAGCCGACACACCTCCCAATTCTATCAGATGGCCTGGAACCGAGGTGCCTATAAAAACGGCTGGGCGGCCGTCACTCGCCACAAAAGGGGAATCCCTTTTCCCGATGACCACTGGGCCCTTTTCAATCTAAAAGAGGATTTTTCGCAGGCACATGACGTGGCAGACCGACATCCGGAAAAGGTACGCGAGTTGAAGGATTTCTGGTGGGCCGAGGCCGGAAGAATGAATGCCACGACATTAGTGGATAAAGGCATGGCAACGACCCGTTATGTCCCCCCGGTGATTAACCGTAACGTATTTACTTATTATCCCGACATGTCTCACCTGACCGCCAGTGCGACGCCCCCTACCCGGAACCGCTCTTATACCATCACCGTTCCGGTTGAACGGTCCGGCAAACAGGATGAAGGGGTGTTGGTTGCCTTTGGCAACCATCATAGCGGGTATGTTCTTTATGTAAAAGACAACAGGCTGGTGCACGAGTATAACTTCATGGCCAATATCGTCAGCCGGGGCGCCTCATACCGAGTGCAGTCCGACCTCGAGGTGCCTGTCGGCAAGTCGGAACTACAATTTGAGTTCAAGAAAACAGGGCGTTTCAAGGGGAATGGCATCCTCTATATAAACGGTCGGAAAGTCGGTGAAGTCATCATGTCTCACACACTGCCCCGAAAAATATCGCACGAAGGTCTGGATATCGGTCGGGATACCTTGACACAAGTAGGCCATGGGTACGAGGGAGAATTCCCATTTTCGGGGACCATCGAGAATGTGGTATTTAAACTGGAAGATGATCGGAAGTAAATGAGCCATAAGCAGACTTGACGATCCTGCGATCCGAAAACTTCGCGACAACATGATAAAAGATCTGATACTGCCGCATATGAATGCTTGATATGATGAAGCCTGAAATCGACACAAACCAAATCATACGGGATGTGTTGGTAAAGCCGGCCGGTCCGGATTGTAATTTGGCCTGCACGTACTGCTTTTACCTGGCAAAGGCAGCGATGTTTCGCAAGTCGACTGTGCATCGCATGTCCGAGGATATACTCGAGGCGCTTGTCAAAGGCGTGATGCGAAATGCGGGTGATCAGGTCTCATTCGGATGGCAGGGGGGCGAGCCCACGCTGATGGGGGTGGACTTTTTTCAACATGCCGTAGATCTACAACAGAAGTACGGCCAGGGGCAGACCTTGGGCAACGGGCTGCAGACAAACGGCATGTTGATCAATCAGCCTTGGACGCGTTTTCTGTCGCAGTATAATTTCTTGGTGGGCCTTTCCCTGGACGGTCCGGAGCACATTCACGATCGGTACCGGACAAATCACAGCGGGAGGAGCACCTGGCACACGGTCTTCGATGCAGGCCGGCGGCTGATGGATGCCGGGGTAGCAGTCAATGTGTTGACCGTGGTCAACGATTATTCCTCACGATTCCCGGAGGAAATTTACAAATTCCACAAGTCGAACGGGTTTCCGCACATGCAGTTTATCCCATGCGTGGAAACAGATTCGGTCAATGGGAATTTGGCGGCGCCTTTTTCCGTTTCTGCCGAATCTTACGGCGCCTTTCTATGCAAACTGTTCGATTTGTGGTTAGGCGATTTTGAAAACGGGGAGCCCACCACGTTCATCCGAATGTTCGATTCTCTGTTTTATACCTATGTCGATTTGATACCCCCGGATTGCAACCTCAGGAAAACCTGCGGTAATTATGTTGTCGTGGAGCACAACGGCGACGTATTCTCCTGTGATTTCTTTGTGGAGTCGCAATGGAAACTCGGGAACGTGTTGCACGACGATATTGCCGACTTGCTATTCTCGGAGCGGCAACACCGGTTCGGCAATCTGAAAGCCGAACTGCCCGAAGCCTGCAGGGCCTGCCGCTGGTTGCCGGTCTGTCAGGGCGGTTGCCCGAAAGACCGTATCCGTGACCGACGGGATAAGGGGCTGAATCATTTTTGCAGCGCATACAGGATGTTTTATGCCCATGCCGATCCCCATTATCATCGACTGGCAAAAGCCTGGAAACGTCAGACTGCCTTGGCAAAGGCTGAGGATATACAACGACAAATAGCATTAACCGGCGTCAAGGTCGGGCGCAATGCCCCCTGCCCATGCGGCAGCGGGAAAAAATATAAAAAATGCTGTGGTACGTCTTAGACATAATGGTTGACAGTTGAGGGAGAACCTGCCTCCTTGCAAACGTGGGTTATATTGAATAGCCCAACCAATGAACGTCCCCATTAGGGTTGAGGCCAGAGAAAACGGCGCAAACGGGGTGGGGAAACCTATTAAGAATCTAATCACCGTTTTTCGATAGCAATGCCTCCATATAGGTGCCGAACATTTCCGTCAATGCGTCAATCAGCTGCTTTTTTCTAACCGGTACGCCAAGCGAGTAAAAGCGGTTCGATACGGCGGCAAATATAATACTGACCA
>JAFDDL010000091.1 GCA_019310865.1 Deltaproteobacteria bacterium
ATGTGTGTCGATGCATGCCCCGTTTGCGCAATTACGACCATATAACTTGGTATGAATCAGTATTACCGGCACGAAGAGCGTTCGGAAAACAAATAGGAAAGGACCCGACAAATGCGCGATGTTGCTGTAATCGGCGTTTCAATGACGAAATTTGGAAAGTTTTTGGATAAGGGCATCAAGGATCTCGTTCGTGAAGCCGTTGAAGGCGCACTTCAGGACGCGGATATGGATAAGAATGCCATCGAAGCGGCATTCGTGGGAAACGGCGTCGCCGGTATAATGACCGGCCAGGAAATGATACGCGGTCAGGTGACCTTGAATCCCATGGGCATCCAGGGAATCCCCGTTTACAACCTTGAAAGCGCATGCGCCAGCTCCTCGTCTGCATTTAATCTGGCATGGACATCTGTTGCCGCCGGAGTTCATGACTGTGCTTTAGTGGTCGGTTTTGAAAAACTTTATCATAAAGACAAAAGAAAACCTTTTCAGGCCCTTGAAACGGCTATTGACGTGGAGGATGGTATCGCCCATCTGAAGGAGATCGTTCAGGAAGGCAGCGGAGAAAATAGAAGTGTTTTCATGGATGTATATGCCCATTACACCAAGCGAAATATGAAAAAATTCGGCCTGACCCAGGAAGATTTTGCCAGGTTATCGGTAAAATCCCATAAAAACGGATCGCTGAATCCGCTGGCGCAATATCAAAAGCCGGTAACAATCGAAGAGGTTCTCCAATCCGGGGATGTGGTCTATCCGCTTACCCGGATGATGTGCGCGCCTATTGGTGACGGGGCCGCGGCAGCTATTTTATGCGCTGGGTCCAAAGCCGCACAGCACACCATCAAACCCATCTGGGTGGCTGCCTCCGTGATGGGAAGCGGTATAACAAACACGGATCCGGATGACAATATAACCGTTCGCCTGGCACCGAAAGTGTATGATAAAGCAGAAATTGGCTCGGAAGATATCGATGTTATTGAAGTCCATGACGCTACGACGCCTTCTGAAATCATCGACCTGATTGATCTTGGCTTATGCCCCGGTGACGAAGCGAAGAAATGGATAAATGAGGGTTATCTCGAGCTTGATGGCAAGCTGCCCACAAATCCATCCGGTGGTCTGGTTTCAAAGGGGCATCCTGTGGGGGCAACGGGGTGCGGAATGATTTATGAGATCGTCAAGCAACTGAGAGGTGAGGCCGGAAAGCGACAGGTCAAAAATCCCAAGATCGGCATGACCATGAATGGAGGCGGTGTTCTGGTTACGGATACTATGGATACGGCTACAATGTCTTTAAACATTTTCAAGCGATGAGCGGCTATAAAAACGTCTCGGCTTTACCTGTTGCTGCACTCGCATCAGATGCCATCGTTTCAATGGGAGGTAAAAAATGGAAAGCGCCAGGAAAAAGTACTTTAACATGGAAATAGAGCCTTTGTTGAACACACCCCAAATGCGGGAGATCCAGAAAAAGAAGCTGCAGCCGACGCTACAGTTCTTATACGACAAGGTTCCGTTTGACCGTGAGCGGATGGACAAGGCCGGAATTAAACCGAAGGACATTGGCTCTTTTGAAGATTTAGCCAAGGCGCTCCCGATTTGCGGACAGGCGGATTTCAGGAGGATTTTCGAACAATTCGAAAACGATATGTTTAAGTCCTACGATTATCTTTTCGGTGAAGAAAGGATGCAGGATATGCACCTGCTAACCACCACATCAGGCACAACGGGGGTTCCAACCCCGTATCCGGTATTTAACAAGGCCACCGAAACAATGAGTGAATTAGGCGGCCGTTTGGGCTGGCGCTGCAATTTTCGGCCGGGTGATCGTTTGGCGATAGGTTTCGGCTTGAGCATGCATGCTGCCGGTGTTCCGATGATATATTTTCATAAACGGATAAAGGGGTTGACGATTGTTCCCATTGGTGCCGAGGCGGGCACGGAGCGGATGCTCAATTTAATAAAGCTATTTAAAGCCAATATCTTGACCTGCACCCCTTCATTGGCCCAGTACCTGATCGAGCGGGCACCCGAAGTGCTGGGAGAACCGGTCAAGAGCCTCGGAATTAAGACCCTCTCATGCGGCGCGGAACCCGGGGCCGGGATCCCGGAAGTGCGCAACCGGCTGGAGCGTGAGTTTGGGGCAGAGGTTTATGATGGTGGGGGCGGTTACGGTGTTTCCTGCAACCACCCGGTTTATCAGGGGATGCACTGGGTGGCGGATGATTTTTGCTATTATGAGCTGGTAGATCCGGAGACCCACGAACCGGTGCCCATGGAGCATGGGGCCACTGGGCTGGCCGTGTTTACCCCCATAGAACCCGAGTCAACTATCTATTTTCATAACCTGCGTTTTACATTGAACGATATCCACCAGGTGTTTACCGAACCCTGCCCCTGCGGGTAGAGCGGGTTTCGGTACAAAATAGTGGGCCGCGGTGATGACATGCTGAAGGTCAAGGGGGTGCCGGTTTATCCAGCCGCCATTCAGGGAGTGATCAACGGCTTTTTTCCGCGGGTAACCGGGTCGTTTCGCGTCGTACTGGAAGTGCCGCCGCCGCGGGTTATCCCACCACTGAAGCTTAAAGTGGAATACGGCGACGAAGTCCAGGAAGGTGATCTTCCGGCACTGGAAAAAGAGATTGTGGATAAGATGCACGTGGTCAACAAAATACGGCCGGAGATCACCTGGATCAAGCCCAATACTCTGGAGCGGGCGGTGAAGAAGACCCAGCTTTTGGAGAAAGCATACGAGAAGAAATAAAAACAGGGGTTTCATGAAGATTTATATAAACTTAATCGGCCACCTTAACAAATATATGCCTTCAATAGTTACCGGAAAAAACGCCCCTTTGCAGGTGAAGGATGGATGTACGGTGAAAGAACTGGTGGCAGAATTGGGGATTCCGATAGACTTGCCGAAGATTATCTCGGTTAACGAAACGCTGGTCAAAAGTGATCATGTAATAAAGGATGCCGATCAGGTAAAGATCATCCCGCCTGTCGGTGGCGGGTAATATCATTGAAAAAGGAGATGAATATGAAAGATCATGACGTTGTTATTGCCGGCTAAAAGCCCAATACTCTTAATTTAACTGCAAATAATTTGCATAACTAATCATTGAAAAAGGAGATGAATATGAAAGATCATGACATTGTTATTGCCGGTGTCGGCATGACCTCTTGGGGAAAGTATCCCGGTAAGACGGCTTTTGACTTAGGTGTTGACGCCATATTTGCCGCCCTTGATAATGCAAGCTTAAAATGGCCTGACATCAAAGGATTGGCATGTAGTCAAGCAATTTATGAAGGCACGCAAGGGCTGCTAGCCGCAAATCTCTTTAGCAGCAGAATGGGGGATACGGGAATCCCCGCGCAAAATATAATGAATGGTTGCGCGGTTGGGGGATCCACCTTACGCGCTGCTGTCTCCATGCTGTTAACCGGTGAGTGCGATATCACGATGGCTTTGGGAGCGGAAGTTTCTCCGGAAGGTTTTTTCCCAGGTCCGGAATCCGGTCCGGAAGATATGGACAGCCGGAGATGGAAAATGGTCGGGATTTCGAATCCGGGCTATTGGGGGCTGGAATGCAGGCGCCGAATGGTAGAAAACGGCACAACTGAAGAACATTTGGCCATGGCAAAAGTGGCTGCGAGCAAGCATGGCGTATTCAATCCAAGGGCACGGTATCAAAAGGAATATACCGTTGAAGAGGTTTTACAGTCGCCCATGGTATGCGACCCTTTGAGACTGTTTGAAATTTGTGCCACCAGCGATGGCGCGGCGGCAGTCATTGTCACAACTCAAAAAACCGCGAAAAAACTTGGCATCAAAAACCCCATCAAACTTTTAGGGGTTTCGTTGTCAACACCCAAGCATGGAGACCCGACTCTACGGCCGGTTTGCCTATCATCAAGCGCAAACAGCACGATTAATGCTTTGCCGGACGTTGAAAATGCCGCAAAGAAAGCATACGAGATGTCTGGCGTGGGGCCGGAGGATATAGACTTCATAGAAGTCCCTGACAACAGTTCCTGGCACTACTTGACATATCCCGAAATAATGGGATTTTATAAACCTGGAGATATGGACAGAGCCCTCATGGATGGTGAGACGGTTTTGGGCGGCAAATTGCCTATTTGTCCCAGTGGCGGTGCCAGCTCATTGGGTGAATGCATTGGCTCGCAAGGTTTGTTCCAGGTTGTGGAACTTGTCGAGCAGTTGCGGGGACAATCAGGTCCCAGGCAGGTGGCCAATGCCAGGACCGGGATGTCCATTGCTTACGGTGTTCACGGACAGACGGCAGCCGTGGTTTGTCAAAAATAGAATCGAAAACAAGTCATATATATAACATATAAGGAGATTACCCATGCAAGAGACAATACAGCAGGCCCCCATCATCGATGGTCTGTTCACATGGCCTTCAGAATCCCCACGCCTGATTGCCGGAAGGTGTAAAACCTGTAAAAATGTTTTCTTCCCTTTGGATGGGCCAGTAGAACACCATCCCGACTGTGAGAATCACGATGTTGAAAAGATCACACTGAGTGACAAAGGAACGCTTTACAGCTATACTACACATTACTACCAGCCGCCTGTACCTTTCAGAATGGACCCATTTGAGCCGTTCGCCGTAGGTGCCGTGGAAATTGATAAAGAGTTGTATGTGTTGGGGATCATTACCGGTGTTGCGCTTGATGATATAAAAATCGGATCGGCAATGGAATTGACCACCGGCAAACTGTATGAAGAAGACGGTACGGAATACATCACCTGGAAATGGCAACCGGCTGCTGGCTAAAGTAAGATTTTCCTCCCTCCCCCTTGGTGGGGGAGGGCCGGGAATGGACATTGGCTATATCTCGTATTCAACCTTAGTCCCATTATCAGAAATGACATTTACGCGGGAAAAAAGCCATTTTCCGTTGACCTTCACCATTTCGCTTTTGTAAACACCCTGTGTCGCGTGGAAAGGCACAACGCCACCGTACGGGGTCTTGGTAGGATCATCCGGGTTTGACATAACATCAAGCAAGTAGTAACGGGCCTTCGCTTTGCCACCGCCTAGCGAGTCGATGACGATGTTCGTTAGCCTGTGCCTGATCTGGATCTTGGTTTTGGCAAACACCTGCTGCATATATTGGCAAAAAGCCCTCACGGTCTCGCGTCCTTTTATAGACTTTCCGATAAATATGTTACTTTCAAAAATGCCGTCTTCGGTGAAAAGGTTCACAAATCCTTCAACGTCGCCCTCATCGAATGTCCAGGCGTAACGCGCGATAAGCTCGTGTATTGCCAACCGGTCAGTAGCTTCCTTTAATTCCTGAATCTCTTGTGCTTCCATGATAGACCTCCATCTCTCAAACCAATAATGTTAACGATTAACGAATAACCCTGAATCGGGCACTGTATTAATACTAATCTAAATCCGCCACTTCTGTCAGCCCACCGATTTTTTCACCTCACACAGGCAATCAAAAAGGGTATCCGGCGAATAACTGAAAATGTTTTCATTTTCATGCTGCGCCATTGCGGGTACAGCTGCCCGTTCAGTCACCATCGACCAAAAGATTTCCCTGGCCGCATCCCTTGTCTCCGGACTTGCAAGCGGTAAGATCAAGTTAGCCAGGTGGCCTTCAATAAATTGTTTTGGCCACCAACCGTGAGGAATTCGAACCACGCCGGGCGGTAAGGCGCCGCTTATCGTCGCCTTGATCTTACAGTTGCCCCTATCGTTGTAAACAAGTACAATGTCACCCTCACTTATACCGCGTTTTTCAGCATCCCGGGCGTTGATGCCAATATAAGGCTCTGTCCTGTATTTTTTCAGTGTCTGGGGATCGTTGGCGAACTGGGTATGCATAAAATACTTGTTGTTGGCCGTATTGAACACCAATGGGTACTTTTGCGCCAGAGCCGACCGGGGACTCTCTAGCTGCTCACGATAGACAGGCAGGGCGTCTCCCACAGGAGTCAACTCCTCACAGTAAAGCTCTACTCGGCCTGAAGCGGTTAAAAATTTCTTATCCAGAAAAGGATGACGAATCTGTTCAGGCACATTTGGCCGAATCATTCTCTCCTTTTTCAATCGATCCAATGTCAAAGGTGGCTTTATGTCTGCAACTGAAGGATCCTTTGAGTTCAGCCTGAACGCCATCCACTCCTCGATGGTTTTGTCAAAGTACGTCCCTAAGCCGAGACGCTTGGCAAGCCCGCTCCAGAAATATATGGGCGGGCGGCACTCATACATGGGTTCAATGGCCTTTTCCAGCAGGACAATATAACCGCCATAACCAACGTCGATGTCTTCGCGTTCATATACCGTGCAGTCGGGTAACACATAGTCTGCATACTCGGCGGTTGCTGTCATAAAAATGTCATTCACCACGATGAGGTCAAGCTTGGGAAATACCTGATCAATCCACCTTTGAGGATTGGGAAAGGTATGCAGCAGGTTTGAAGCATAGGTTATCATTGCTTTAATTGGATAAGGATTGCCGGTGATAATTCCCTGGAAGGCTTGTAATAAGGGGATCGATCGGGCACGGGTCTTTGTGGGATACATGATGGGTTCGTCATTGAATTTGAGTTGCGGTGCATTCAACCGCGAAATGGTTGCTCTCCCATTGATGGGTCCGCCGCCCACCACGCCGATATTGCCGGTTAATGCTCCTAGCACCGTCATCGCACGATAGGCATTGCCGCTGTTTTTGTAACGCAGTCCGAAACCCGGCAAAATGGCTGCCGGTTTCGCTGATGCGTACTCCCTGGCCAGCTGCGTTACGGTTTCAGAAGAAACACCGGTTACCGCTTCTACATTTTCAGGCGCATGACGCGAGGCCAAATCAGCCAGCAACTGAAATACCGGTTTGCACGCAATCCCCCCAGGCTTAAAGGTGCCCGATAAGGCCGGTGTGAATTGCGTAACGTCATTATTTTTTGGTGCGACAGCCTGGGGTTGATCGCCTTCCATATCCCAAACGACATATTTATCAGGGCTTCCGCTCGGCACGATATCATTCTCCCGAAGAAACCGGCCGTTATCCGTCCGCACAAGGAAGGGTCCATTGGTATATCGGGTAACATATTCCTCATCGTAGCGTTTTTCATTGATGATAACACCCACCATGGTCAGGGCTAAAACACCATCACTGCCGGCTTTCACCGGTATCCACCAATCCGCCATCTTGGCTGTTGGGTCCTCAATCAAGCCGATGTCAACCAGCTTGGCTCCGTTTCGGCGCGCTTTGTCAATATATTTTATATACCGAGGCCCCATCTCAGCCGGATTGCCGCCCCAGACAATCATGTATTTGGTATTGCCTTCGACAAGGGTCCGTGGGTCCGCATACGACCCCCATATCGTGCCGAAACTGATATAATTCGAAAAAAGGGGATTTGAATCCACTCCGATCCCCCGGTCCAGGTTCGTGGACTGCAAAAGATGTTGCAGCCGGAATCCCAGCATGAGTTGAATCCCACCTGCCGGAACCGCGCTGTTAAACAACGGCAACATGGCAACCGATTCGGGTTGATAATCCTCCCGGATCTTTTTTATCTTGGCGGCAATTTCATCCAATGCCTGCTTCCAACTTATCCGCGCCCACTTGCCCGCACCTCTTTTGCCGATCCGTTTCAATGGATATTTCAGTCTGTCGGGGTGATAGGGCAGACGAACGCCCGCCAACCCCTTCGGGCAAATGGTATCCTTTGCGCCATTCGGATAAATAGCGCCTTTGGTTTTAACAATTTTCCCATCTTTCACAGACGTTAAATGAATGCACCCAGTGTGGTCACCCGCCCCCGGGCAAATATTTAGACTCGTAGATTCACTCATTATTCATACACTCCCTTGCGATGAGTTCCGCCCCGGAATCACCTTTCAATAAAGCTTCAAGCGCCTTTTCCGATAACGCCGGGATTCCAGTTTAAGTTCTTCGTCTGTAAATAGTTTTATAATATGCCCCTTGCTGATAAAAGTTTAAGATTTTAGATTTAACTATAAATAAATGCTTACCCCCAATAGGGCCGGCGTGAAATTCATCATATTTGACCAGGTTGTCAAATATGACCAGTCCATCGGCCGTCAATTCCGCAAATCAACGCCGTCGACTTTATCAACCAGAGGTTCGACTGGTATTCATTGATAAAGCCCATCATCTTCCATGGGTCCGGAACTGCAGAAGCATTTTTTAAAACGTGTCGTTTCGGGTAAACGCTTCAATGGTTTTCCGCTTTGGGGCAGCGGATTTCTTGGCCGGATACCCGATAGGTATAAATGCCAACAGTTGGTAATCTTCTGGGACCTTCAAGATTTTTTGGGCTCGGTTGTGATCAAAGGCGCCTACGATCACTGTGCCGAGGCCCGATTCATGCGCGGCAAGGCACAAGGTCTGGGCAGCGAGTCCCAAGTCAAACATATACCAGTCGCCTAATTGGGTGGTCATCTGGCCCTTATAGAAACCAGAAATGTTCAGCTTCCCGCATAGGCCCAGCAAAACTGGCGCCTGGACCATCGCCCCATGGGCTGGATTGCCCTTTGGCGGCAGGGTGGCCTGAAGCTGTTTGCGAATCTCCATATCCCGTATGATTACGATTTCCCAGCACTGGGTATTGGCCCATGACGGTGCCCATCGAACGGCTTCCAGCACCTGGGTGAGCACTGCTTCCGAGATCTGTCTGTCTTCATATTTGCGTATACTTCTTCTTGTGCTGATAATTTCTATCAAATTCATAACGATATAATCTCCTTGTTGTAATAAAATCTATTCATGATCATAATGGTTTATATCGCCAATCACGCACGGCAGTTTTATTTTGAAGCAACTCCCGTGCCAGATTTGTCTATGTGGTCGGTTGAGTTATAACTTGTTGATAAGACGATATATACGGGTTATTATTTTCAGCCAAAAGTCGGAACGAAATGCTTCATCTTTGCCCAGCATGTCATATTCGACGAATATACAGCGAAATACCCATCGGGCTGGGGGTGTTAGCTGTATCGACCGGGTGTTATCTTTTTGGGGACGCTGTATGCCGTATTTTCGTATCCGGCCCCTGAGCGTGCTGGGATTGAGATCCAAAATGGCGGCCGCCCCGTTTTTCCCAGTGATTTTCCAGTTCGTTTCTCCAAGTGTTTCGACGATGTAATCCCGCTCCAATTTGGCCAAACTCACTTTTCGCCTTTCAGGCACCGCCTCAACACAATCAAGCGCCTGGCTATTGGTGATGCGCAGCACATGATCCTAGGCATTTATGATGGCCCGCTCAATAACATTTTATAGCTCCCTTGCCCTAGAAAAAGACCAATCCACACAACCCATTGGCCAATCGCCGGACACCTGAGAAAATCACAATTGACCAGCGCCCCATCGAAAAGAAGCTATCGGCCATTCAACCGCTCGCGTTCAGGCAGGTGCGCCGAAGCCAGGCGGAAAAACTGTTCAATAGTTTGCTGGCCCAATATCATTATCTGGGATACACCCAACCGGTGGGCGAGCAGTTAAAATACATCGTTTATGCTCACAAGCGACCGATTGCCTGCTTGGCCTGGTCATCAGCCGCACGGCATATCGGTTGCCGGGATCGGTTCATTGGTTGGAACCAGTCGCTCCACAAGACCAGCCTTCATCTATTGGCCTATAACAGCCGTTTTTTGGTGTTGCCCTGGGTTCGTGTGGCGCATCTTGCCTCGCATATCTTGGGCCAAATGAGCCGTATCGTGCCAAAAGACTGGCAGCGCGTATACCGTCATCCGATCTATTATCTGGAGACCTTTGTTGATAAAGACCGCTTTGCCGGCACGTGTTACAAGGCCGCCAATTGGCGTTATCTGGGAGATACCACCGGTCGCGGAAAAGACGATAAGACTCATCGCGCCAACCGGTCCATCAAGGCGGTGTGGGGCTACCCGCTGGGAAAAAACTTCAAAGATCATCTCAACACCCGAGGCTGCGCATGACCCGCCCGCAAAAAGAGCTTTCTGCCGAGGAACTGGCCGCATTGATTTAACGCATCAATGCGCGCGAGCTTTTAGATCAAGACTATGAGACGCTTGCGGCCATGGGTGAGATTTCGCCCAGGCCGACAAGCGCACCAGGCGCTTGATGCCCTTGCGGTGGGAATACGCACCAAGAAGATCAGCTGGATCCTAGATGCAGATGTTCGAGGCTACTTCGATGCGATTTCACATGACTGGATGATGAAGTTCATGGAAGCCGGAGTAATCGAGGACGGGAAATGGACGGCGAGCGAAACAGGCTCCCCACAAGGAGCTTCGATTTCGCCACTGTTAGCGAATATCTACCTTCACTATGTCCTGGATCTCTGGGCGCATCAGTGGAGGCAACGCTACGCACGTGGCGACGTGATCATCGTTCGCTGGGCCGACGACTTCGTAGTAGGTTTCCAGTATGAGAGCGACGCAAAGCGCTTCCACGCGGACCTGCGTGACAGATTCGAGAAGTTCTCGTTGGAACTTCACCCTGAGAAGACCTGCTTGATACGTTTCGGGCGTTTTGCACGGCGTGACAGCAAGCGTTTTGATGGGCGGAGGAAGCCAGAGACCTTTGATTTCCTTGGGTTTATCCACTGCTGTGGTGTCAACCGGAACGGGAAGTTCATGGTCCGTCGTATCACGATGAGGAAAAGGTTCACTGCCAAACTTCAAGCGATCAAGGCGGAACTGCGTAAGCGCATGCATCAGCCCATCGCGGAACAGGCAAAGTGGTTAAGATCAGTCGTTAGGGGATATTTCCAATACCACGCCATCCCGGGTAACTGGGAGGCTCTTGGGGCCATTCGGACTCAAGTAACGCGTATGTGGTATAGAACCCTGCGGCGGAGGAGCCACAAGAGCCGCATTAACTGGAACCGCATGACGAAAATAGCACACGCGGTGCTACCCCCAGCACGTATTCTGCATCCCTGGCCTGAACAGCGGTATGCCGCCATGATCCGAGGTAGGAGCCCAGTGCGCTAAAGTGCGCACGCTGGGATCTGTGCGAGGGGTCCCGGGAAACCGGGATTCCTACCGCGACCTTAATATCCGGTTCAAAAACAGGCACCCATTTTTCATTGAAAACTGATTAGCAAGGGGAGGGCGATGATATCAGAGCTACCCAAAGGAATAAACAATCCAATTATGAACCACATCTCGAGCAACAATTTATTAGTGAACCGAGTTTTTGGTCAGCGTTTGGTCAGCAGTCGCATCAAAATACCCCTATTTATCACGTTTAATAATGACTTTAATCATTTCGGTGAATATTGTTCAACTTATTGATTATAATTCAAAATAATCAAAATAAAATAAGTTAAAAATGAAATTTAATTATTCACAATTAAACTTTTTCTAAATTCAGGGTCTAGTCTTCGTATGAAGGTGGGAGTTCGAGTCTCCCCTTCGGCACCAACGGTTTACGGCCACCCAATAGGGTGGCCGTTTTGGGTTTGGGGGCCACTTGCGAAATTTTCGGTCATATCTGTTTTTTCCCCTTATACACAAAACTCACAAAAGATTTTTTTTCCATATGCCGGCCACTGATGAAAAGCGATTAAAAGAAAAAAGCAGTTAATATTAATCGCATACCAGCTTGCTTGATTTGAAAAGGATTTTAATGTAAAATATAACGAAAATGCAAAGGAGCTTTAAAGATGCACATCAATAAAAGATATATTGTGGATGAGCACGGAAATCCTAAGGAAGTTGTTATCTTGCTGAAGGATTATGAAAAGATAGAGGAACTATTGGGGCTTGATTTGGACAACGAGTCTGTCAGACAACTCCATGAGGCCCGTAGGGATCGAGAAAGCGGGAATAAAGCAGCTTATGTTGACCTGGACTCGATCTGATGAGCAAAGTTATCGTTCACCGCCACGCCACCAAATACCTTCAGCGCCTTCCCAAGACAACGAAAAAACGAATTAAAATATTCTTAAAGGGTTGGAGTTTAACCCATTAGAGCATCCAGGTATTAAGCAGATGCTCGGGGAATGGGCCGGCTACTATCGGATACGCTCAGGAAAAACTGAAGCGGATCTTCGATTAGCTGTCCTGGTAGTGTTTGCGGAGTGGGTCCCAATCAGGTTTAAAGAAATATCATTCAGTGCCAAACGGGATTGAGCTCCCCTGCCGCACTTGCCTCCGGCTGCGATGGGAGAAGAAAAAACGTCGAAATGGTTGCGTGGTCTAAATTTGATCTATTACGGCCGATTCGAGCTGCTGAAGGCAGCCAGAGTAGAAATGATCCGCCTCTGGGATTACGGTCAACTTAGCGGATGGATTCCATCCGGGCATCTCTTTTTCAATGTCGCCAGGCGGTGCAAAATCGTCCCGGCTGCCGGTGATCACACCAGTCAAGGTTGGCAGAGAAAGGCTTTGATCAAAGGGCATAAAGGCCACCGGCGGCGATACCAAAATCAACCGGGTAATATCCGCGGGTATGGGCGCGTGAGCAATCACCCAGGCGCCAAATGAATAGCCCACCAGATCGACGGATTGAACGCCGCGGTCCTTTAAATAGGCAACCGCCGCAAGTACGTCCTGTTGCTCTCCTTGTCCGTCATCATGGGTGCCCCCACTGGCGCCGACCCCCCTGAAATTGAACCGCAGGGCTGAATATTCACGTCGGGCATAGGCCTCGGATATGGTCGACACGACGGTATTGGTCATATCACCGCCGTAAAGCGGATGGGGATGGGTGATGACCACACCGCGATCCGGTGAATTCGGCTCCAGCAGGCCAACCAGTTCGATCGTATCGGATTTAAAGGATATGTGTTCGGGCATCATCGTCTCGCTTTATTATCTCGGGGGCGGGGTCGCATCTTAATTATTAATTATTCAACAGCAATAATTAATAATTAAGATGCGACCCCTCTTGTCCGTTTGGTCACCCGGTTTTCGGAGAGGACGGAAACGATCTCTTCGCCAAGTGCAGCGCGCTGCCAGCTTTTCATCTCTTCGAGCTCATCGAGACCGGATACGGTGTCCGGGTTTTGCTGGGCAATCCGGGTCAGAAGGGCTTTGTTGCAGATCGTTCCCGGATCCATATTGAGCGATTGGGCCTTTTCGGCGCGCCATCGTTGCAGGGCTTTTACGCGCGGCGGCACATCGCCCGGCAGACTCGGGGCTTTTTTCCGTGGATATTTCGGTAGTTTCCCTTCCGGCAGGGCCAGGGCTTTGTTGACGCAGGCGACGAGTTTTTTCCCATACATGTTGATCTGCCGGGTGCTGACGGCGCCTAACTCTTGCAGATGTTTGACGGTTGTCGGCTGCTGCTGAGCGATGGTTACAATGGAGTGGCTGCCCAGCACCTTGAAGAGCGGTCGATCCTTTTTTTCCGCCAACGCCTTTCGCATCACAAGGATGTTTTCCAATACCGCAAGGGTACGCGGATCGAGCCGGCCGGCGCCTTTGAATTTCAGGTACAAGGGCTGCTGGTTATTTGAATTGGCCCGGACGCGGCTTAAAAGTTCGCATTCCTCCTGTACCCAGTCCAACCGTTTCAGGCGCACCAGCCTGTCGGTCAGTTTTTGCCGCATCGACAGCAAATACACCACATCACGGGCCGCATAGTCGATCATTTCAGTGGGCAAGGGCCGTTTGGACCAGTCTTTTTTCTGATATCGTTTGTCGAGTTGAATATTGAAAAAATGGGCGACGGTTGCCTCCAGGCCGGTTTCCGTTATACCAAGGAAGCGGCAGGCCAGCTCCGTGTCGAACAGGTTGTTCACTTCAATATTGAAATCCCGATACAAACTGCGGATATCGTAATCCGATCCGTGAAATATTTTCAGAATGTCACGGTTTTCAAACAGCGCCTTGAGCGGCGTCAGGTCCGCCAGCCTCAGTGGATCGACAACGTAATTGGCCGATCGGGTGGCAAACTGGATCAGGCAAACCTTCTCCTTGAAGTGATACATGGAGTCGGCCTCGAGATCCACTGCCACCTCGTTTGATTTGCATAGATCCCGGGCGGCTTGCGCCAGCGCCGATGGTGTTTCGATGTATTCATAATCAATTGACTTCACAGCTTCTATTTTTTTCCTTGACCGGGTCACGTGTTTCCCATAGATTTCAGAGCCAGTTTCAAAACGCCCCATTCGAAGTCGGGGCTTATCTCGGCCCATATCGGTGTTGGACGAAAATTTTAATCCTCGGAGGTAAGCGAAGACTCCGATACTCAATGTATGCCTGTGGTTAAAATTTTCGTCCGCCTTGATCTGAACCGAACTTGA
>JAFDDL010000714.1 GCA_019310865.1 Deltaproteobacteria bacterium
TGTGGTCATTCATTCCCGGTCCCGCGCCCATGCACACCCGGGGTCATCCACCATAACAACTCACATGCTGGCCGACAGAAAATCCGGACGCCTCCTGGGAACCCAGATGGTGGGTAGAGAGGGCGTGGCCCACCGCATTAACGCCGTGGCCGTCGCATTGTACAACCACATGACCGTTGTCGACTTCGCCCAGACGGACTTGGCCTATGCCCCCCCCTTCGGCCCGACATGGGATCCCTTGTTGACCACGGCCAATCAACTGCTGAAAAAACTGTAATGCGCAGCATATTCAGGACTTGTGAGATTCAAAACAGCGTGCCCGAAATCTGCTCGCACAAATTCAATCATTAAATGTGCTTAGAGCAATGAAATCACCCTAAACCGGCTTACGTGGAGACCGTAAAGTTTTGTAGATTAAGCCAACTGGCTGATATCAATCACAATCCAACTTTTTATGAATCACAACCTGAAGACTTCTTTTGGCAATCCTAATATGAGGTCTTTTCAATTTCGGATCAGTTGCGGAGGAGATGATAACATAAAATTGCAACTTTCCAAAAATCGGGTTCGCTGCCTGTGCAACGATGGTATCACAGGTTTCCCAGACCTGGTGAATAGTAGAAGACATCCCCAGCCAAGGACAGAGTCTATCTCCAAAATATATAGTATAGACCTTCGGAAAAATAACTGTGGGGTTATTAGATCGTTAATATAGCTGAGCTCGGATTTCCCGTTCATGGTGAGGCTGGCGAAGAAAGTGTGAAAAGAGGAACCCCGCGAGGCGGATCGTCCCGCGAGGGCAACTTAGCTTCAAGGAGGCTTTCTATGAATCAGCCTCAGTTACTTTTTATCAGTTCGGGGGGTTAACCGATCTAAGTTTTTATCGATTTCTAAATAAATACATAAATTCGTTCCAATTGATACACTACATTAGAATCCAAGAATCATTTTTTCACGCTTAAACGGCACAATTCCCGGAGTCGGCTCATCAAATTCACGAGCAAATTTATGACCGAAAAATATCGCTTTGGCTATTGTACTAGGTGCCAGGCAGTCACCGATACGAGTCACCGATTTAATACCGACTTTTGATAGAGCATCCGGTTCTGATGTCAATTCATGGTACAATTTATCATTGGGTATCCGTGCCGTGACCATGACAAGTCCTTCGGTCTCTATGACTTCCTGACGGCCAGTAAAAATACACTCCAGGGTGACTGTTTTTCCATCAAATGCAATCAGGCTTTTGGATGGAATAATATTGACCCCCTTGTTCATCAACCGGGCTTGAACTCTATGCTGTTCTTCAGTGTTTTGAGCCCAATCTGAAACCCTACTGAAGGTTGAAACAAAATCAACCTGACACCCACTATTAGTCAGCTTTTCAGCAATCACACTTCCCATATAATAGTGGTCATCATCAAATATCAGTACTCGACCGGATGGAATGCGGCCTTTGATGATATCATCAGGTGTGAAAATTTTTTCCCTGGCGGTTAGCTTTGCAACTGGCTGATCATTTGTGAGTCCAAAATCGTCGTACCGCCAGAAAGAGCCTGTTGCCAAAACAACATGGGGAAATTCAAATTCCAGAATGTTTTCTGCAGTTAGTTCACTGCCAGGATATGCTTCAACGTTGCTAAGTTTTTCAAGCTGGATGGATCGGTATTCTGCAACTCTGTTCCATTCACTTAGTGTCGGCAGTTTGGATTCTTTGGCAACCCTGCCGCCCAGTTCACGTTCTGTCTCTGCCAAATGGACACAATAACCGCGTTTCCCCAGTGATACAGCAGCCTCCATACCTGCAGGACCTGCACCAACAATTAAGATCGTATCATCAGATTTTTTGGGACTTATTTTTTCAGGATGCCAGTTACGTCTCCACTCTTCACTTATGGTTGGATTTTGAGAGCATAAAAGTGGTCCTCCACGAACATCATGGGCAAAACAAATATTACACCCAATACATTCTCTAATATCTTCTTCTCGCCCCTCCTCGATTTTTTTTGGTAAGAAAGGATCGGCGATGGATGGACGCGCAGCACCAATCAAATCTATAACTCCTCTCTTTACCTGGGACACCATTGTATTAGGGGATGTAAATCTCCCGATAGATACTACAGGTTTTGAAGTAATGGTTTTAACATAAGAAACATAATCTTCAAATGACCCTTCTTTAACAAAACGGGAACTGCCCAATTCGCTAGACCAGTCACTGATGGTTAGATCCCAAAGATCCGGTAACTCTGCGATGAGCTCAAGCTGCTCTTTTTGTTCCTCAACCTGTGCTAAGCCGTCAACACCGCTGCCGTCATCGGCACGAAATCGAACAGCAATCGCACATTTGTCACCTACAGCGTTTATCATTTCTTCAATGAGTTCGCTGAGGAATCGCACTCTGTTTTCAGCCGATCCACCATATTCATCCGTCCGGTTATTTGTTTTAGAAGATAAAAAAGGGTCGAACAAATAGTGATGTGTTGCATAAACATTAATAATATCAAAACCGGCTGTCTTAGCGCGTT
>JAFDDL010000715.1 GCA_019310865.1 Deltaproteobacteria bacterium
TCCTTGACACACCCCAGGCAGGCAATGCATCCGGATATTTTCTTTCCTTTCAATGAAACCAGTTCGTAATCACATTGGGTATTTTCCAGAATCGTCTTTACCAATTTGTACACACCGGACTGATCCACTTTTCTGGGACTTCCGGAAATTCCGAGTATTTTCATAGGGCCTCCTGTAAGGTTTAGCGGGATTTATGGATAATATTGTTGAAATCATATAACTGAAATTATATCACAATCAAGGAAAATGGTTAGATGAGGGTTTTGCATGCACTTATGGGTTTTGTTTAAAAAAATGCCACTGCGCGTTAAAATATTTCATGCAATTGCAATCGCCGTAGTCGCAAGCCTGGCAATAGGCCCCGCAGCGGCAAAGACGCAGGCGCCGGAATGCGTCGTCTTGCTACACGGCCTGGCGCGTGGCGCGAACGGGAAAATCCATGCACAAGCTTGCCCGACGCCTTGAAAAACAGGGTTTTTGTGTCGTAAATATCGGGTATCCATCACGGAAAAAACCGGTCCCGGCACTTTCCAAAGATACCATCCCCGCAGCGATCGCACAGTGCGAATCCCTTGGGGCTGGTAAGATTCATTTTGTAACCCATTCCCTGGGCGGTATTCTGGTCCGGTATTTTCTGGCACACCAGGCAGTGGCAAAATTGGGCCGGGTTGTCATGCTGAGCCCGCCCAATGGCGGCAGCGAGGTGGTGGATAAACTGGGCGATACCTTTATTTTCAAGTGGATTTACGGGCCGGCGGGCCGGCAGTTGGGCACCGGGATCGATGACCTTCCGCGGCAATTGGGTGCCGTTGACTATGAGGTCGGGATCATTACCGGTGACAGATCCATCAATCCGATTCTATCGATGCTCATACCGGGAAAAGACGATGGAAAAGTTTCCGTGGAAAATGCGAAGCTGCGCGGCATGACGGATTTTTGGGTGGTGCACAAATCCCACCCGTTCATTATGAGCGATAAGCAAGTGATTCATCAGACGGTCACGTTTTTAAAGCAAGGCCGGTTTGACAAAGACATTTTATCGATAGATTGAGGTCTCCTGTGGAAAGGCGGTTTCCCATGATATGATCCTGTGGTATGCTGTTGGCATGAACTTTTTCAGCGGCATTACCTACAATCTGCGCGGCCTGATGCTGGGCCTGAAAACACCCCAACTTCTCATGCTGGGGCTGGCCCGCTTTGGCATCCTGCTTCTCACCGCCGTATTGTGCGTGACGCTGGTTGTCGTCTATTACCAGGATGTCATGGGCCTAATCTGGGAGACACCTGAAAACCAATGGCTGCTGTGGCTCTGGCGACTGGCCTCGTGGCTCATGGCGCTTTTGTTGATGGGGCTATCAACCGTGCCGGCCTACCTGCTGTCTCAATTATTCTTCAGCGTCCTTATTATGGACCTCATGTCACGGGTCACGGAAAGCGCGATCCCCGGCGGGGTGAAACAGCCGGAAAAAAGAGCACTCTTGCAGCAGCTATACTTTCTAATCAAGCAGGAAATCCCACGGGCCACGCTGCCGATTCTATGCCTGCTGGTGGTCATGGTGCTGGGATGGGTCACCCCACTGGGGCCGTTTTTATCCATCGCGGCCTCCGGGGCGGCTGTTATCTTTCTGGCCTGGGACAATACGGACCTGGTACCGGCCAGACGGGCCGTGGCGTTTCGAAGCCGATTAAAATTTCTACTCAGCACCCTTCCCTTTCACCTGGGATTCGGGCTCCTGTTTCTGGTACCGGGGCTCAATATACTCCTGATCTCCTTTGCGCCGGTGGGCGCCACCCGGTTCATGTTGGATGCTTTTCCAAAGCATCCCGGCTTGATGACGGACGAAAAAACGCCAGAAAATCCTCCAGGATGACATAGAAGCTGGGAACCATCACCAAGGTAATCCCCGTGGCAAAAAGAATTCCGAATCCCAGGCTCAGGGCCATGGGAATCAGAAACTGGGCCTGCGTACTGGTTTCCACGATAATGGGTGTCAGTCCGAAAAAGGTGGTCAAGGAGGTAAGCAGAATCGGCCGAAACCGCCGCATGGCCCCCTGGATAACCGCCTCGAACAGGGGCATCTCGTATTTTCTTCGGTTGCCGTTGATTCGGTGAATCAGCAGCAGTGAATCATTCACCACCACGCCGGAGAGGGCCACCAGCCCAAAAAGACTCAACATGGACAGATTGAATCCCATAATCAAATGCCCAATCAACGCCCCAACAGCACCAAAGGGAATGGCGCTCATGATCAGAAGGGGCTGCGTGTAGCTTCTAAAGGGAATGGCCATCAGCGCATAGATGGCCAGCAAAGCGAGGGCAAAGCCTTTTACCATGCTGCCGATGGTTTCGCGCTGCTCCTTTTCGGCCCCCACCAGATCAATGGCAAGGGTCGGATAATCCGCCGCCAGCCTGGGAAGGGTCTCTCTGCTTAGATCCGCCAGAATTTCGTGGGCATTGCCCTTTGTTTCGTCCACGCTGGCCATCACGTTGATAACACGCATCCGGTCAGTGCGATTGATTACGGAAAACCCCTGCCCCTCATTAATCACGGCGGCCCGACTCAATGGGATCTCACCGCCATCCGGCGTCCGAATGCGCAGGTTGTCTAGATTCCACAGATGCTTCCGGTCGGACTCGGGGTATCGCGCCATGACCTTGACCTCGTTTCGCCCCAGCTGAAGACGCAAGGCCTCAGCGCCATAAAAGGCCGAGCGCACCTGGCGGGCCAGGTCTACTTCGGTGATGCCCAGGCTTCGCGCTTCGGGAGTCAGGTTGAGCTTCAATTCACGCTTCCCCTCACTGTAGTTGTCTTCGATATCCACCACACCAGGATATT
>JAFDDL010000092.1 GCA_019310865.1 Deltaproteobacteria bacterium
GGCCTTGACGAGAAATTTCGGACATTACGGGGGCAATGTCGGTAGTTATGCGGGAAACTACCGGGCGGCCATCCTCGGCGGCATGTACACCTATGTGGCCGAGGACCCCTTTCAGACCCAGCTGGACCCGAACGGCAAAACCAAGAGCCGGAAATGCTCAAAATATGAGTCGGCCCATTATTTCAATTATGGGGACCGGCCCTTGCGGGTGGGCGGCCATCTCTTTACGGGAAAAACACATATGAACACGCCGTCCAAGGCGATGCTCCTGACCAATTCCAACTCCATCATTGGAAACGCCAAGGGCCATTACGATGTGGTGTTCAATACCCTGCCCAAGTTCGAGCTGGTGACGGTGGCCGATTACTGGTGGACGGCCAGCTGTGAGTATGCGGATATCGTATGGGGGGTGGATGCCCCGGCGGAATTCAAGCAGCCGGACTTTACCGCTTCATGCACCAACCCCTTTGTCCAGGTCTATCCGAGAACCCCGTTGCCGCGCGTGTTTGATACGAAATCCAACGTGAAGGTGCTTGCCGGCATGGCCCATGCCCTTGGGAAAATCATGGACGACAAGCGATATGACGATTACTGGAAGTTTGTAAACGACGACCGGGTGGATGTTTATGCCCAACGGATCATCGATGATTCCTCCCAGCTGGCCGGATACAGGATCGGAAACCTTGAAGACGATGCAAAGATGGGAAAACCGGCCCTGGTCAACTTCAGGACCTATCCGCGGATCTCCAGTTTTGAACAGGTTCAGGAAGGAAAGCCCTTTTACACAAAATCCGGAAGACTCGAGTTCTACCGCAACGAAACCGAGTGGCGGGAGCATGGCGAGAATATGGTTGTCTACCGCGAGGCCATCGATGCCACCTTCTACGAACCCAACGTCATCGTCGGAAAAGCACATCCTGCCATCCGCCCCCACAAGCCGGAGGACTGGGGCTTTTCCTCAGCGGATCTTTCCACGGAAACAAGACAGGTCCGCAACATTCAGCTTTCCGGAAAGGCGTTGCTGGAGACCCAGCACCCGCTGATGAAAAGGGAGGGGTACCGGTTTATCATGCACACACCGAAATACCGGCATTCGGTGCATACCACCCCGGCCGATACGGACATGGTGGCCATCTGGTTCGGCCCCTTTGGCGACGTCTACCGCAGAGACAAGCGGTTGCCGTTTGTCATGGATATGTACCTGGACATCAACCCCCTGGATGCCCGGGAAATGGACATTGCCGATGGCGATTATATCCACATTGATCCGGATCCGGAGGATCGGCCGTATCGGGGCTGGAAAGAAAGCGATCGGAATTACAAGGTGGCGCGGCTGCTTTGCCGGGCCCGTTATTATCCGGGAACCCCCCGGGGTGTCACCCGGATGTGGCACAACAATTACTGCGCCACCATCGGCAGCGTGAAGGGGCATGAAACCCGGGAAGACGGCCTTGCCAAGAACCCGGAGACCCATTACCAGGCCATGTTCAGATACGGCAGCCACCAGAGCACCACCCGGGCATGGCTGCGCCCGACCCTGATGACCGATTCACTGGTTCGAAAGAACATGTTCGGCCAGTCCATCGGCAAGGGCTTTGCGCCGGACATTCACTGCACGAACGGTGCGCCCCGGGAAGGGTTTGTGAAAATCACCAAGGCGGAAGATGGCGGCATCGGGGGCAAGGGCCGTTGGACCCCTGCCACCCGGCATATCCGGCCGACTTACGAAGACGAAAAAATGAAAGCTTTCATGGACGGCCGATACATCAAGATCAACAAATAGGGGGGAAGATACCGACATGCAGCTACGAAAAGTCTATAACTGGCAGCTGAACCGGCGCGTCGCCTATGTGTATCCGCAAAGTCGGCCCAAGAAACAGTGGGCCATGATTTTTGACCTGAACAAATGTATTGCCTGCCAGACCTGCTCGGTGGCTTGCAAGACCACCTGGACCTCCGGAAAGGGGCAGGAATACATGTTCTGGAATAACGTGGAGACGAAACCCTACGGCGGGTATCCGGTGGGCTGGGATCTTGGCATCTTGTCGAAATTAAAGATGCAGCAGTGGACCGGCGATAAGTACACCGGTAAAACCTTGTTTGAGGCGGCGAAAATTGACGAAAAAATCCTTCAGCACATCCCTGAAGATGAAGATTGGGCCTACCCGAATATCGGAGAGGACGAGATCTGCGGAACAGTCAACCAGGGGGACTGGATCGCCTCTCTTCCGCACCGGATCTGGATGTTCTATCTGCCCCGGACCTGCGCACACTGCACCTATCCGGCCTGCCTGGCCGCCTGCCCGAGAAAGGCGATTTATAAGAGACCCGAGGATGGGATCGTCCTGATCGATCAGGCCCGGTGCCGCGGCTACAGGGAGTGCGTCCGGTCGTGCCCCTATAAAAAATCCATGTTTAACGTGGAGACACGGATCAGTGAAAAATGCGTGGGGTGTTATCCCAAGATCGAGCAGGGTGAGATGACCCAGTGTGTAACAAACTGCATCGGAAAGATCCGGCTGAGCGGGTTCGTCTCCACGCCTGAAAAAGCCGTGCAGGAAAACCCCATGGACTATCTGATCCATACGCGAAAGCTTGCTCTGCCGCTCTACCCGCAATTTGGCCTGGAGCCGAATATCTATTACATTCCGCCGATTCACGTGCCCCTTCCCTACCTTGAGCAGATGTTCGGACCCGGGGCCGGAAAGGCCGTGGAAACATACCGGCACATCGTGGATGACCAGACCCTCAAGGGGTTGCTGGTACTTTTCGGGAGCATGGAAAAGAGCATCAATTCATTTAAAGTCGACGACTCGCATGCATACGGCTTTGATGAAAAGGGCAATGAGGTCATAAAAGTGCCTGTCACCGAGCCGATTTTTGAGAGAGATTTTTTCGATGAAAAGCTGAATGCATACCGACATAACACACCGTAAGCACGGAGGAGGCTGATATGAAGAAGATGGCATGTATCTTCTTTGGACTGTTTTTTATTTTTGGCGTTGCGTTGGCTGAAAAGAAACGATTTGTGGAATTCACGTCGCACCGCACCCCCCTGGATGTCAGCAGCGTCAAAATCCATGATGACGTGTGGAAGACGATACCGCCTTATCGACAGCCGCTTCAGCGCCAGTTTCTTGAAATGCCGAAGCCTGCGAAGGTCGGGGTCAAGGAAGTCTTTGTTCAATCGATCCATGACGGCAAACATATTGCATTCCGGATGGTGTGGCCGGATGCCACAAAAAATGAAACCCCGGGAATCACCCGGTTTTCAGACGCTGCCGCCATTCAGTTCCCCGTGGACCGGGAAGCTTTCCCGGAGTATTTTATGGGAGAAGCGGAAAAAAAAGTGCACATATTGTACTGGCGGGCATGGCGGAGCAAGGACCGGGAAAGCGGGTTTCAGACCACCAAGAGTGCCTATCCGAACATGACCACGGACATCTATACCTTTGATTATCCGATAGAGGGCACGGGGACCCAAAAGACCCAGGAAGAAAAGGATATCTTCATCCCCGGAAAAGCGGCAAATAATCCCATGTCCTTTCCCACAAAACGCATCATCACGGAATTGTCTTCAGCCGGACCGGGCACCATTTCATTCAAGAATATTGAAAACACCTCGGGCGATACCGCATGGGAAGATGGGCAATGGACGGTCGTAATCAGAAGACCGCTGGCGGTTGATGATGCGCAAAGTGTTCGGTTTTCCCCCGGGGAGAGAATGCCGGTGGCCTTTGCGATCTGGGAAGGAGAACAGCTTGAAGTGGGGGGCAGGAAGGCCGTCAGCCCGGCTTGGGCGGAAGTGGAGGTAGAAAAATAATGGTAGAATTGATTTATCTTTATAAAATACTTTCCCTCGGGTTTTCTTATCCGGATGAGAAGACCTGGGCATTGCTCGAAAAGCACATGTCCATGTTCCCCGGCCTTTCCGAAGGGGAAACGCTGACTCGCCTCGCCCGCTTTAAAGAATGCTTTATGGAGAACCGACGCCGGCTGGATAATCTGAGGTCCGAATATCTCAGCCTGTTTGATGTCGGTCGGGAGATATCCCCTTATGAGACGGAGTATATGAGGGAAAAGGTTTCCAGAAAACCCTTTGAGCTTGCCGACATCGCCGGCTTTTATACGGCCTTCGGCTTTGCTGTTCATGAGAACATGCAGAATAAAGAGGCCCTGGACCACATAACGATTGAGCTTGAGTTCATGGCCATCCTGGCCTGGAAAGAGGCATACGCAACAGAGCGCAATCAGGATGAAAACGCAAAAATCGTTCAGGATGCCAGGATTAAATTTTTCAAGGAGCATCTCGGGCAATGGGGCTTTTTCTTCTCCAAACGGATTGCCGAACAGGCGGATGACGGATTTTTCAACAGGCTGGCCTGGCTTTTGGAACGAACCCTGAACCTGGAGTGCCGGCGATATTCGCTGGATGCATCTTTCTTTGATAAGGAATTAAACAAAGACCCGTATGAAGGTGTGAGAGGCGAATCGCTTATCTGTTAAACCGGGGGTCACGGGAAGAGGGGAAAAATGCACAGAACGTTTTATTTATGGCTGATGCTGGTGTCGGGCGTTGTTCTCTTAGTTTATATGGGCGCCACCTACTACAGCGAGGTGACACCGGAATGGCATGGCTACCAGAGCGCATACCGGGAGCTGATGATTCAGCGTGTGACCACGGAAGCCGCCAGAGATAAGGCCCGGTCAATGAAGGTTGCGCTTCAACAGGTATATCTGGGCGATCTGAAAAGAGTTGATCGCTGCACCTCTTGCCATATCGGGGCTGAAAACCCCTTAATGGCGGACGCCGCCCTGCCCTTAAAAACCCACAGCGGCGACTACCTGAAGCACCATCCCATGGATAGCCACGGTTGTACCATCTGCCACAATGGCCAGGGCCGTGCCGTCAATCAGAAAGAAGCCCATGGCCTGGGGCATGATACCCATTGGGACCGTCCTCTCATACCATTTGAATTTATTCAAAGTGCCTGCGCCGCGTGTCACGATCTTGACATGCTCAAAACCAAGGGGGGTGCCAAGGTCGCCAAGGGTGAACAATTGTTCACGGAAAGGGGCTGCAAGGGCTGTCACAAACTCGAAGGGATCGGAGGCGTTCTCGGAAAATCCCTGGACGGCGTGGGCTCCCAGCCGGTGGCGTATTTCCCCATGCGCTATGTGCAGGGAGAGAAAACGATCTACACCTGGATGAAGGAGCACTTTGATGACCCGAGAAATGTGGTCCTCGAAAGTGAAATGCTGGCAAATCTTACCGATGAGGAGTCCAATCTTTTAACGACCTATTTGCTGTCACTTCGCTCAGAAGAGGTGCCGAAGACGTACAGGCGCATTGCAGAGAGGATGCCGGCCGGAACCGTCGGAGCCGATGGTGTGGCGCTGTATAAAACATATTGTGGGGCCTGTCATGATACGGGAATGAACAGTGTCTACGACGAAGTGTTCAATCGAACGATCCCGGCCATTCAAAATCTCGAATTTTTAAGGGCCGCCGACGACACATATCTGAAAACGGTTATTTCAGAAGGCCGTGCAAACACACAGATGACAGCATGGAAGGAGGATGCCGCCGGTCTTTCCGATAAAGAGATCGACAAAATCCTGAAATACTTAACCCGGGACAGGCCAAGGGAAAAGCCCGAGCCGTTCAATGCTGCGGAATTTAAAGGGGACGCTGAAAATGGCGAGGCACTGTACAAAGTGCGTTGCATGGGTTGCCATGGCGACAAGGGCCAGGGCGGTGTGGGCCTGAATCTGAGGAATCCTGTGGTGCAGAAAGATGCTTCTCTGGAATTTCTTGCCATAACCGTGCGCGATGGCAGGGCGGGAACCCACATGGCCGCCTTTGGCAAGGATGGCGTGGGCTTAAGGGATCAGGACATCATGGATGTGATTTCCTATGTGAGGACCCTTTTGGGCAAGCAATAGCAGCCGGCGTATATTTCCGGCCTCCATGTTGATCCCACCGGTACTGATCATCGAACCGCTAGCAAGTCAAGTGGAAGCAGGCTGCCACCGATATGCCGGCCGCTGTAGCTTTGTTAAACTGGGTCGCAGCGGTCGCCGTGGGGGACACGTCAACTTCGACGCCACGCTCCCGACACAGCGCCATTACGCGTTCGGATACTGTCATCAGGCCACTGGCACCGGTACCAATAACCAGCCTTCGAGGGGCTGCGTCAAGCACGGCGGCAATATCGGCAGGGACAAGACGGTGGCCCTGCTCCCGCCACCAGTTATCCTGAATGCGGCCGTCCGGATAGAGGATCAGATCCGATGTAAACGCCCGCCCGCTAACGATCATTCTGCCAAACGAATATTGATCGATTCCAAGTTTCATGTCACCCCACCTGGGTAGTTTAAAGCAATCGTGCCCTGCGCCCGTTATTGAACGGAATATGTGAATTTATCAATCAATTTTTTTCCATCCGCCACAATCTTGGTCTTTACAATATAGTTCCCATTTGCATTGAAGTTGACATCCGAACCGTAACCACCGCTCATTGCCATGCACATGCGTTTTTGTTTAACGCCATCCGGCCCTTCCACGAGATATCCAACTTTGGCGTTTTCAACCGTTTTTCCATCCGGGCGCTGAACGAAAACCATCAGATGATGGGTCATGGCCATTTCATGACCATGGCCGGCATCCTGCATGGCTTTCATTTGCGCCTGCATGTCAATTAAGTGATAAGCGAACTTGTATCCGTCCACCATGGCGTTATGTATATTTTCTCCCTTATGGCCGGAGTGGTCCATTTCACCATGACCCGCATGCGCCAGGTTATGTCCTTCATGGGACATGCCTCCCATTGTTTTTCCGTCCGGCATTTTATGGGACATGTTTCCTGCCATAACGCCACCTGTTGTCAGGGTTACTAAAAAAATGCCAACTGCCAGTATTGTCCATATAGGTTTCATTTTTTTCTCCTTTTAGGGGTGTGCTTTAGTCGTTGCCATTTTTCATTCAACCATTGAATGAAAAAGATAAATAAGTCGTTTTTACTTTAAGCTGCGCCGTTTCCACATATCGTAAACCACCGGGATGATCACCAGGGTTAGAACCGTTGAAGAAATCAATCCGCCGACCATGGGCGCTGCGATTCGTTTCATGACCTGGGAACCAGTTTCAGAGCCGATCATCACCGGCAGCAATCCGATGAGTGTCGTTGCCACGGTCATGAGCTTGGGGCGAACCCGTTCAACGGCACCTTCAATTACAGCCGCTTCAAGATCTTTTACAGTCCGCATTCCAGTCTCCTTTTTTCGCCTATTGAACGTTTCATCCAGATACACCAGCATCACCACCCCGGTTTCAGCGGCAAGTCCGGCAAGCGCGATAAACCCCACGATTACTGCTACCGAAAGATTGTAACCCAGAATATAGATCAGCCACACGCTGCCCACGAGGGCAAACGGGAGGCTTGCCATAACAAGGGTTGCCTCGGTGATGTCATGAAAATGGATGTAGAGAAGAATAAAAATGACCAGCAGCGTCAGCGGCACAATCACATTCAGGGTCTTTCTTGCCTTTTCCATGTATTCATATTGTCCGGACCAGACAATGGAGTATCCTGTTGGCAGCGGAACTTCCCGCTCCACGATAACCTTTGCTTTCTTCACGTAGGTGCCAACATCCACGCCTTTCAGATCCACATACACCCATGCGGACTGACGTGCATTTTCGCTCTTGATGCCCGCCGGCCCTTTTCGAATGGCGAAATCCGTAAGCTGGACAAGCGGTACCTGGGCACCGGTCGGCGCCGGGACCAGGATACGTTTCAACTGATCGATATCATCCCGAAGTTCCCGGCTATATCGCAGATTTACTGGATAACGCTCCAACCCTTCAACGGTCTGGGTAATATTCATGCCGCCGATGGCCGTCATGATCACATCCTGGACATCCCCCACCGTGAGCCCGTAACGGGCTATCTGATCCCGGCGAATTATAAAATCCAGATAATTGCCGCCGGTTACACGCTCGGCATAGGCCGATAGCGTGCCGGGAATGTCACCGACCACTGCCTCGATCTGCGCGCCAAGCTCTGATAACCGTTCCAGATCGGGACCCATGAGCTTGATGCCCACCGGGGTTTTAATCCCCGTGGAGAGCATATCGATTCGGGTTTTAATGGGCATGGTCCAGGCATTGGTGAGCCCCGGAAATTGGATGGCCCGGTCCAGGTCCTCGGTCAGTTCCTCTATTGTAAGGTAGCGTGTTTCAGGTAAAACCCAGGTGAATGGTTTTTTCAGCCATTGGGGAAATCCGGTATAAAATCGGTCGATCTTCTTCTTTCGCCATTCACCGAGTTTTCGACCGTTTTTTTCTTCCGGCCAGATCCAGGTAAAGGGTTTTTTCAGCCAATCCGGCCAGTCTGAAAAGAAGCGCACCACCGGGATCTTTTCATACGCGACCTTTGGGCGAAGCATGATGGTGGTTTCAATCATGGAAAGCGGCGCCGGATCTGTAGCGGTTTCGGCCCGGCCGATTTTTCCCAGGGTATGGTGGACCTCCGGAAAGCTTTGAATGATTTTATCGGTTTGCTGCAAAAGCTCTTTGGCCTTGGTTATGGAAATGCCCGGCAGCGTGGTTGGCATGTAGAGAAGATCCCCTTCATTCAAAGGCGGCATAAATTCACTGCCCAGGTTCGCCAGGGGGTACCCGGTGGCGAGGAGCATCGCCAAAGCAGCGGCTAAGGTTGTTTTTCGCCATTTAAGGACCCAATGAATCAGAGGTAGATACAACCGCATAAAAAATCGGCTGATGGGATTGTCCGTTTCGGGCCTGATCCGCTGGCGAACCAGGCAGATGAGGCTGAAAACCGACAGCCCCAAGGCCGCCACGAGGGACCATTCCGGCGGTTCCCAACCGAAAAACGAGCCGAATATGCCCGCTGTCGCCACCAATACCAACGGTCCGGCCACAGCCAGAATTCGAATCCACCAGCGTTTTCGAGAAGGCGTTTCTGGGGAAAAAATCTCTTCCCGTATGAAAAATGTCATGAGAACCGGCACAATGGTTATCGCCAGAACAGCCGAAGCGCCCATGGCAAAAGTTTTGGTATAGGCCAGGGGTTTAAACATCCGTCCGGACTGTTCCTGAAGACTGAAAACAGGAAGAAACGAAACCGTGATGATCAAAAGACTGTAAAAAAGAGCCGGGCCCACTTCCCTGGCTGCCTCTGTTATAATCTCCTGGTGGGATTTTTTCCCGCGATCACGTTCCAGGTGCTTATGGGCGTTTTCCACCATGACCACCGAGGCATCAACCATGACACCAATGGCGATGGCAATGCCGCCAAGGCTCATGATGTTGGCGTTGATGCCCATCCAGCGCATGATCAAAATGGAGATGAGGATTCCCACGGGCAAGGTGAAAATAGCCACAAACGCGGATCTGAAATGCAAAAGGAAGATGATGCAAATGACGGCCACGACCATCATCTCCTCAATGAGTTTTGTCTTCAGGGTGTCCACTGCCCGCATGATGAGTCCGGACCGATCGTAACCTTCAACGATTTCCACTCCCGGCGGCAACCCCTGTTCCAATGATTTGAGCTTCTTTTTTACATTTTTAATGACTTCCAGGGCATTTTCACCAAATCTCATAATTACAATGCCCCCGACAGCTTCACCCTCGCCATTCCAGTCAATCAGTCCCCGTCGCAGCTCCGGGCCAAACTGAATGTTGGAAATGTTTTTGAGCAGGATCGGTGTGCCGAGTTTGTCTACTCCGATAGAGATACTCTCCAGGTCCTCCAGGGATTGGATATAGCCCAGGCCCCGGACCATGAATTCGGTCTCGCCCATCTCCACAAGCTTGCCGCCCACATCCCGATTTGATCGCTCGATGGCTTTGCGGACTTTCTGGATGGGGATGCCGTAGGCCAGGAGTTTGTCCGGGTCCACCTCCACTTGATACTGTTTGACGAACCCGCCGATGCTGGCCACTTCGGATACGCCGGGCACGGATGTCAGCTCGTAGCGCAGATACCAATCCTGAATGCTTCGAAGCTGCTGAAGATCATGGGTGCCGCTGGTATCCTTCAATACGTATTCGTAGACCCACCCGACACCGGTGGCATCGGGTCCCAGGCTCGGATTTACCCCGGCAGGTAATCGGCCGGCAACAAAGTTGAGGTATTCGAGCACACGCGAACGGGCCCAGTAGATG
>JAFDDL010000716.1 GCA_019310865.1 Deltaproteobacteria bacterium
ATTGCCCGTGGTGCTCTGAACGCATTGTCTGGAGGGGGTATACTTGGGTATGGGTTGTGTGTAATCGTCTAAAAAATACCGCGTATATGAACCTTTTCACTCGGAGTTTTTGCGTTGTTGGGGTTGGTGAGATAAAGTGGTTTCAAAACCTTAGATCATGTCCAAAGGCAAGGCAGCAGCTTTTTTGAAACCGCTTTTAATAAAGGCTTGTTTTGGCAACATCAATCATCGCCTGGATATTCTCTTTTTTTGCATCACACGGACATTCGCACCCGGCATTCAGGATAAAACCACCATCCTTGCCGACTTCCTTAATGAGTTTGGTGCTGTATGCTTCCACATCCTGGGGTGTGCCAAGGCTCAGCATAGCGGCTGGAACGTCCCCCATGAAACTGCAGTGGTTGCCCATGATCTCTTTGGCTTTGAACATATCAGTGGTGCTGTCGAAATGGAGGCAGAAAGACTTCTCCGGCAGCTGCTTAAAAGCGTGAACATTTTTGCTGAAGTCCGTATCCAGGTGAAATGTGGTAAAAATTCCCTCGGACCAGAAGGCATCCACCATTTTCGCTGTATAAGGCATCCAGAAACGATCAAACATCTCAGGTGGATAGTGGAATGCCGAGGCGCGCTCCTCACCGATAAGCATATTATTGCTGCCGGCTTCCTTGAGCGTGGCAATGATGCGCGGAATCGCCTCATCGGTCATTTTGCTGATCACCGCTTCCACCTTGTCCGCATTAAAATACAAATCCTTGGTGAACGGAACGAAGGACCGAGCCAGGGAGAGGATGAAAAACGGATGGCACTCGCCCCACCCAAAAAGGCTGGCCACATCACGCTTCGCCCACTCGGCGGCACCGTGCTCGGCAAGATTGGCGATCATCTCCCATTGTTCGTCCAGGGAGCCCGGTTGCCAATCCGTAACCCGAAAGACATAGTCCTCGTTCCAGAAATTCTCGAATCCCATTTCCAGAATTTTATCATAATCTTCAGCCTTTAGAACTTCCTCCTCAAAGGGCTGATTGATATAATTATCGGGAAGGTCCCGACCGGGGATTTTCCACCGCATGGGCTGTCGATAAACCAGGATCTGGAAGGCTTCCACCAGGGGAAGATCCAGGTAGATGCCGTCCCATCCCCCCAAATCGTCAAAAGACTTGAGGATGAGATCCAGCCCAACTTCCGGAATGTGGGATTCAGCAAAGGTTTTACCGTAAAAGGATGCAGCGGTGTATCCGCTCACAGCCGGCGTAACCGGCACGCGATCCGGCTTTTCGCAATAGGTGAAGGCTGCCTTGAGTCTCTCTTCTCTCGTCATGGTTTCTGCCATTTTTCGTATCTCCCGTGTACCTTGCCATCTGGTTTTCCAATTCTTATTGGATATCACAGGTTGTACTTATTCACAAATTCCGCCAGCACCCATGTCCGAGACGCGGGTGTTAAATCCATTTCCAGCATGGTTTCTAAGAGACCGGCATTCCGCCAGACATCAGGTGCTAATACGTACTCCAAACCGCTGTTCAACTCGATGCATGGCATGATTCTGTCCCCCTTCACTCATTTTTCGGTTAATCGCAAATGCTACCGGACAAACAAACCGGCAAAAGTTTATAATAATGTGCACTTCAGTGGTAACTCGAATTGTATTTACTGGGACTCAGAGGGAATCACCCGGACGGGGCACAGGTTTTTCTGGGGGATGAACTCAAAGGCCGTACCCCTTTGAAACTTGACCTTGACCTGGGCAAATATGAGGTGCGTATCAGCCGGCCCAACTATTATGCGTGGGAAGCCCAGGTCCGTCTCAACAAGCGAGGAGAAACACCACTTTATGTTCGGCTAGTCCCAAAAGAGTAATTTATTTTTGTAAAATACGAAAAATTGCGATAGACTGTTTAACGTATAATCGTTTTAAGAATGCGGGCATTATCGATCTTGAGTGCTACCCAAATCAAAGATGAGATCTATTACTTGAAAATTGAACAATGGAGGATCATCGGTGAATACATTCCATAAGTTGGTGGGGGCGTTATTGCTTGGGACGCTGGCGGCATTGACAAATCAGACCACTGCCTTGTGTGATGAAAACAGCGGGGTCGGCCGGCACGGTGGTGATACAGTAACATTTCAAGAGAATGCGTTGCCACAAGAAATCAAAACATTGGATATGAAATTGGCCACTGCACTGAAGTTATACTACGATGGAAAATATGCAGAAGCCCTGCCAATTTTTTCCTCTATTTCGCAAAAACTGCAAACAACCGAGCTTGCGGTGTTGGAGGGAAAATGCGCTGCCAGGGCCGGCGAATTTGATAAATCCATTGAAACCTTTCAACAGCTGTTGTCCCGAAACCCGAACCTGCATCGGGTTAGAATGGAACTTGCTGACGCCTTGTATATGTCCAAACAGTATGCAGCGGCCCGGAAGGAATTAGAAAAAATCGAAACAGCGGCGCTTTCAAAATCCATGATCAGCAAGACCAACAGCAGGCTGGAACGTATCGAACGCCAGCGCCAGGTCT
>JAFDDL010000093.1 GCA_019310865.1 Deltaproteobacteria bacterium
TACGTAGATCTCACCTTTAAGTTCCCGGGCGATTCGGTTGAGGCGCACAAGCGGTGTGGCGCCGATGGTTTGTACGATTGTTGGATTTAAATTCATGGCACTCTCCTTTATCAATAAATAATTAGCCGCATGGCTAGTGTATTAGTCAACGGCATTGGATTCCCGACCATACTTGTAAATCAATTTTGGTGATTCCATCATGACCTTGGTGTCCGGTGGTATCGATTCGGTGAGCCATACATTCCCGCCGATCACCGACCGAGCCCCGATGACCGTTTCTCCGCCGAGAATGGTTGCTCCGGAATAGATGATCACATCGTCCTCAATGGTTGGATGACGCTTTTTTCCCCTGAACTGGTCACCGGCATCGTGCGGCAGGGACAGCGCTCCCAGCGTGACACCCTGGTATAACCGAACCCGGTTTCCGATCGTTGTCGTCTCTCCAATCACGACGCCGGTTCCATGGTCGATGCAGAAACTCTCTCCAATGTCGGCACTGGGGTGAATATCGATACCGGTCTCACCATGCGCATACTCGGTCATGATTCTCGGCAGCAGGGGAACCGCCAGTTCGCTGAGTCGATGCGCCACACGGTAGGTGGCAAGTGCAAAGAGACCCGGATAGCTGAAGATAATTTCATCATCGCTTTTGGCGGCCGGATCGCCCTGGTAAATCGCCTGAACATCCAGGGTCAGCATTTTTCTCAGGGCCGGCACCGAGGCCAGCATATCCAGGGCTTTTTGCCGACCCTGGTGTGTGCAATCGGCGCAGGGTTTGTCGTATCGAAAACATTCGTGGCGAACGCTGTTGCAAATCTGATCGGACAGTAAATCATAAAGTCCGGCCACGGCCTGACCCATATAGTAATTTAAATTGATCGGATCGATCTTTTCACGGGCGAAGTAGCCGGGAAACAGAATCTCCCTGAAACGGCTGATGATCTCGATGACCGAGGCTTTGGACGGAATCGGTTCGTAGTCCACATGCATAAGGCAGTGTGGTCCCTGACAGTCATCAATGATTTGTTCTGTAATCGTTGGAAGCTGACTTCGATAACGTTGCGTTTCATCTGTGTTGGCAACACATTCGTCCTTTGATTTGCCCCGATCCGCTGACATCATGGCCCCCCTTTTTTGACGATCTCTTTAAACCCAAACTAAAACATACCCGGTCTCTTGTCAAAAAAACCGTGAAACATCTTTACTATCTTTTTTAGCTATGATAATTCACCGATTAATTAATATAGCCTTTCGATCCAAATTAAGCGACCACTCACCGTTCCATTAGCGCGGCGCAGGTAAGCAGATATGAAAAAGAACCATCTTAAGGCGTTGACTCTGGTTGCCGTTGGAATTTTCATTGCTTTTCCGCTTTTCAGCATGACGTATTACACCATGGTGCGTACCTCGACACCAACGTTTTGCGCCTCCTGTCATGAAATTCAATCCGCCTATAACTCCTGGAAAACCTCCACACATGTCAACAACGCCCAAGGCGTGGTGGCCGACTGCATGGACTGTCATCTGCCGGCGCCCCAAGATACCATCGACTTTTTTTACGCCAAGACATTCCACGGCATCAAGGACGTCCTCGTTCACTTTACGCAGGATGAATACGATCATAAAAAAAATCGTGAAGCGGCCTATCAGTATATTACCAATGACCAGTGCCGGAAATGTCATCGGAATATTCTGAATATCCCGGATAAGCGTGGTGCCATGCTTGCCCACCGGGATGTGATCTATGCGCGACCCGGATATGAAAAAAGATGCGTGGACTGTCATCGAAATCTGGTTCACAATGAGAGTCCCACGTACCGATACAAACAATATCGCAGCTCTTACCGGGCGATATCCATGATGTAAAAGGTTCAGGGTTTAAGATTCAGGTAGCATCAAGAAAGGGGAAAGATTATGAGACGGGGATTTGTATTTTTTTTAGGGTTGGTTTGTCTGCTGCTTTTTGTCAACGCGGGTATGGCGGCGTCCGGCGAGAAGGTATCTGCAAACCTGAAAAAGGAAAAGGCGTATCGAATTGAACGTTCCATGTCCAAAGAGGCAATGGCTTGTCTTGAGTGCCATAAACGGGAGCATCCGGGGATTTTCGCCGATTGGGCAAACAGCCGGCATGCGAATGCCAACATCACCTGTATCGACTGTCATCTGGCGGAAACTTTCGATCCGGATATGAGCCGGGAGCATTACAAGCAGTATGAACGATCCGATATAAAATACGGAACGACCGAATACAAGGTGCCCGTGACGGCGGTTGTCACCCCCAAAGACTGTTCCCGGTGCCACCCGGACGAGGCCGCCCAATACGGGCGAAGCAAACACGCCAATACCATGGAGATTATCTGGAAACTCGATCCCTGGCTCCAAAAGGGAATGAACAGCGATATCGAGCGCGCCACCGGTTGTTATCATTGCCATGGGACGATCTTGCGGATGAAGGACGGGAAGCTAGATCCGGAGACCTGGCCCAATGTGGGGGTGGGCCGGGTGAATATGGACGGTAGCCTGGGCAGCTGTACCAGTTGCCATACCCGGCATATGTTCTCGGTCATGGAGGCAAGGAAACCGGAGGCATGCGGGCAATGCCACCTGGGCCCCGATCACCCCCAGATCGAAATCTTCATGGAATCGAAACACGGTGACATTTATACGGCTCACGGGGATAATTATAACTGGAACGCCGCGCCGGGCATCTGGACGCCGGGTGTCGATTTCAGGGGTCCCACCTGCGCCTCGTGTCACATGTCCGGCGCCGGTACGGTGATGACGTCCCACGATACGGGTGAGCGGCTTTCATGGGAAACCCAGGCTCCGCTGACCATCCGGCCGGAAAATTTCAAGCCGTTCCCAGCCGCAACCAATTGGGAAACGGAACGAGCCAAGATGAAGGAAGTTTGCATGCAGTGCCATGGTAAGACCTGGACCGATGCCCACTACGTCAGGTTAGACAAGGTTGTTGAAGAGTATAACGAAGTCTATTTCAAGCCGGCCAAAAAGATGTTGGACGATCTTTATGGAAAGGGCCTTCTGGACAAATCAAGATTCTTCGATGAACGCCTGGAAGTGGAATACTACGAGCTGTGGCATCATGAGGGACGTCGGGCCCGGTTCGGTGCGGCCATGATGGCACCGGATTATACCTGGTGGCACGGTTTTTACGAATGTAAAAAACGATTCAGCAACTTCATGGAAGATGCCCGGCATCTGATAGATACAAACCAGAAGGCCTACAAAGCGGAAGATTTTCCCAACGCCACGGGAAATACGACCCGGCCGGCAGAGGTGTTTGGAAAGAAATAACACTAATATTCCGTGAGCACCGGATCCCGAACGATTTGATCAATGGCGGCGCCGGCCGACTGGGCGGCATTGGGAAAGACGGCCTTTAACGCCCGGATATGTCGCAGATGGTCGGCCGTGCGAAGCGCCAGCATCGCCAGATCCCCTTCACGCATACCGGTTTGGATCATTACCTGCTCCCACGCTGTGCCGCCGGCCCACCCCAATATGGCCGCAGCCGGTGTTAACATCAATGGGCGAATCGGGAAATTTTGCTTGTTCATCTGCTTCAACAGCGGTTTCAGCCCGTTTCTGACCGTCAACAGGGCCGTCATTAATGACGTCGGCAACAGCTGACGGTCGACCTGCTCGTCGCCTTCACGATCATACACAAACATGGCGATTACCGCCGCCAGTAGAGCCGGATCGGATTCGGGCAGCAGACCGTATCGGAATCCCTCCGAGATCAGCAGGGGATGATCCACACGAAGCTGCGCGGTCCAAATTCCCACATCGGTCAGCGCTCCGTTTGAATCGACATAGCCAAGTTTCTCTAAAAAGGCGAGATGGCGCTGGAAATCGTTCTGCAGGTGGTCATCCGGCGGTTTCGTGCGCTTTTTCCGACCGGTGCTCGATAGGGCGGCCCCTTGAAATTGTGAAAACGACAGGCGCAACAGGTCTGCTATCTGACTGGGTGTGTGGGATAAAAGTAAATTAAGCACCATGGAAAAGTTGATATGAATCTGGCTGTCCACATTTGATGCCGGTGCGCAAATGAGGGATGCGACATAGCCCAGATCCATGTATCTGCCCGGAACGGCCATGGCAAAGCCGATCCGATCCAGGCCCCGCCGACCCGCCCTGCCGGTCATTTGGTGAAATTCGGTTGCCGAGAGGGGCTTGAACATCTTTCCGTTGAATCGGTCGGAATTCAGAAACACCACGGTTCTGGCTGGGAAATTGACGCCGGCCGCCACCGTGGAAGTGGCAAAAACGGCATCCAGTAGCCCCTGGGTCATGAGTGTTTCGATCACGATTTTCCAGGACGGCAGTTGGCCGCTGTGATGGGCGCCGACTGCCAGATTTTCGATAGCTCCCCGTTGCCGGTGCATGGCGATGCGTGGGCTTTGATCGGCCAACCGGGCAAAGGCTTGATTCAATTCCGATCGTCTGGCCGGGTTGCTGATCAGGTTGGTTTCGCATCGTTGCAGGGCTCCGTCGCAATCGGCCCGTGATTTCAGGAAAAAAATTGCCGGCAGGAGATTGTATCTGCGCAGTACCCGAAGGATATCCCCGAAAGGCGGCAGTTTGCCTGGTTTTGACAAAATCGGAGGCCGCGGGTTGTTTATTAGTTCTTGAACTTTTTTGTGAAGCCGCGCTTTCCCCGTTACGTTTTTAATCGTAAGGGGTGTTAACATTCCCGATGGATGAAAAACGATTGGGGCAAGCGGCACGGGACGTTTCGATTCCTGGATGACGACGCATTGCTTTCCCCGGACGGCCGTTAGCCATTTTGCGATCTGACCGGCATTGCCGATGGTTGCCGAAAGCATCAGCAGTGGGATCCTGGCCGGCAGGTAGATCATAATTTCTTCCCAGACGACGCCGCGATCGGGATCACCCAGAAAATGCGCTTCATCCAGGACCACCAGATCCACCGATAGGGTTTCACCCCGATGCATGGCGTCATAGAGCTGGTTGCGCAAGATTTCGGTGGTGCCAACAATGATGGAAGCGTCTGGATTTTCCTTCCGGTCGCCGGTGAGAATTCCCACTTGATTGGGTCCGAAAATGTGACTGAATTCCAGGTATTTGGCGTTGCTAAGCGCCTTGAGCGGGGAAGCATACCATGCATTGCCCCCCCCAGTCACTATCTCCATGGCCTTTTGGGCAACCCAGGTCTTTCCGGCACCCGTGGGAACGCAGACGAGGCAATCGCTATTTTCAATCGCTCGAACCGCTTCGAGCTGAAACGGATCCGGCCGAAATGGCCTGCGATCCGGTGTGCCGATTTGTGAAAGCGCCTCTTTAAGCTGAGAATCCACACCCGGACGGATTTTTTCGATACGCGCAGGCCGGCGGCTCCGTCCCCGGGAGTTACCCAATTTCGGATGCCGCTTCCGTTTATGAGCCTTGGGGCGGTTGTGCATGGGTATCGATATGCTCAATCATTTTACGAATAATGTCTTTGGAAGGTGAGTCGGCATCATACGGAGACTTGCCGCTCAAATCCGCTTCAATCAGGGTGTCGTCGTACGGGATGACACCCAGAAATTCAAAGTCTGAAAGATGGGTTTTCAGGAATGCTTCATCGGTGTCATTTCGCACTTTGTTACCAACCAATGCGATGTGATGAAGGCCGATTTCTCCTGCCAGCTTTCGAATATGTCCTGCGGTTTCGATGCTGCGACGTCCCGGTTCCACCACCACCAGAAGCTTGTCAACCGCCTTGGCCGTGCCGCGTCCCAGGTGCTCGATGCCGGCTTCCATGTCCATCACCACCACCTCATCGCGGGCAAGCACGATGTGTGTCATCAGCACCTTGAGAAGCGTGCTTTCCGGACAAATACATCCGCTCCCGCCCTTCTTAATGCCACCCAGGCGCATCAGTTTGATGTTTTCAAAGCGCGCCGACAGGGCATCGGGCAGATCGTCCACCTTGGGATTCAACTTGAAAAAGCCACCAATGCTGCCCGGTTGGGCCTCGGTACGCTCATAGATCAACTCCTTCATTTCGGAAATTGGCGTAATCCGGTCTGCATCGGCAATGCCCACGGCAGCAGCCAGATTTGCATCGGGATCCGCATCGATGGCCAGCACCTGTTTCCCCATGTCGTTGAACGTTCGAATCAACAGTGATGAAAACGTTGTTTTGCCGACGCCCCCCTTTCCGCTTACCGCTATTTTCATGATCGGGTTCCTTTCTTGCGTAGATTCAAATTATTTAAAAAAAGAGTCTAAACGGTTTAGCGGAATGTGTCCATTTAAAAATGCGAGCCATGATTTTCCCATTTTTCAAAGTGGCAAAATATATAATTTTTACCATTGACAAAGCACAGAAACTGGTTTAAAAAGGCACTCCAAAACATGAAAGCGTCATACCAATCTGTTATGCAGAGCAAAACCTGATGGCAGGGGGCGCACCAACAAAAATTATGCCGGATTCGAAATGGACTCGGTGCCCAAAGGGGGAAGGCTTGCACAGTGTTGAGAGCTGTTTCCACGACCGGGGCACCCAACCGGGAGCAACATCGAGACGGATTGACTAATTGAGCAGATTTTTTCAAAATACACCCATCACAAGCGGGGCAACTGCGGCCCCGGATATGACTATTTACGACTATGGCGGATTGGATTTTGGATATTCAAATCCAATGATGAAAGCGGGTATCGCGGTTTGCGATATCAATCGGTGAGTTTTGGCCTTTTTCTAGTGAGGTGTCGTCCGGTAGCGTAGCGACCCGGACGTGCGGTAACATCGAGTCCCGAGTGTTCGATAACTCAGAAATCCGAAACTAGAAAGATAATATAAACGTCCAATATTTGAAGGGAGTGTAAAGGAAAATGATGAACCGTATTTTAATTGTTTCGGCGGTTTTGTTGCTTTTAGTGCATCAGTCTGCTTTTGGCGCAACACCAAAGAAGGTTCAGGGCAAGATGGTCAAGGCCATCAAGACTGAAGCGGCAGCCCAAAAAAAGGTTGATGACTGGGGTGTCCAACGCCAAGACGCCATCGATGAAATCCGGGAACTGGTGACCCGGATCGCCTGGCTCAATTATCAACAAGGCAAACACAAGAACTATATTAAAGGTGTCCACGAGAGCATCAAGCAGCTTGAGTACAAAAAGCTCCAGGCGCGAACTCTGCGCGAGGAACTTGAACCCTATATGGAAGACGTCGTTTCCAGACTCGACGCTTTTATCGCAAGCGACCTTCCTTTCGAGCCCGATGAACGCCAGCAGCGGTTGAAAATCCTGCGAATCACACTGGACAATTATCGTTTGAGCCTTGGTGAGAAGCTTCGGCGCGTGATGGAATCGCTGTCTGTCGAGGCCACTTACGGCAAGATGGTTTCCGCAAGTGAGGAAACCCTGGATCTTGAAGGCACCCAGACCCAGGTCAACGTCATCCGCCTTGGCCGTGTGGCGATGTATTACCAGACCTTGGACGGACTAGAGGTCGGACGGTGGAACCAGGAGACCCAGAAATGGGAAAAGCTTTCGAAAAAATTTGAGCGTGATGTGCGTTACGCATTGGAGATGGCCAGGCGAGAAAGAACCGCAAACCTGATTCAGCTTCCGTTAGGAGCCGTTGCAAAATGAGAATATTAAATATGAAACGAATGATTGGTTGGTTGAGCCTCATCACCTTGTTTACCGCAGGCCAGCTGCTGGCTGCGGAACAATGGACGGATGTTGAAAAAACGATTAACAAGGAAGAAAAGCGCGCTGTCTCCGACGCGGCGCTGACCCGGAAACTGGTTAAAATGGACCGCGGGAGCCTGATGACGGAATTGAAAAAGCTCAAGAGATCAGCCGGTTCGGAAGAGCACCGGCTCAATGCCTTGAAGGCCGAATTCGAAGGGCTTTTGCAGGATGAAGACACGTTGATCGAAGAACTGGCCGTGGAACACGAGGAAGTCGAAGCGGTGGAAGGAACCGTTCGCTCTGCTGTTAAAGATGCTGCGAGCGTTGTGCGCGACAACCACATCACGCCTGAATTCCCCAAGCGCCATGAGATTATTGAAGATCTCTTGGATACCAGCAAATTTCCGGGAATGGAGGGGATCAAGTCCCTGGTGGATCTGTATTTTGAAGAGCTGGAAGCAACGGGAACCATCACCCGCCGATCCGGCGATTATGTCGCCCCCGATGGGCGAAGCGCCACGGGTGAAATCATCCGTGTGGGACGATTTACAAGCTATTTTCGCGCAACGGATGGTTCGGTTGGTTTCCTTCGGCCCGAATCCAGTGGCGAGCGCATGATCGGTGTGCCCGGGGAGGCGCCCGGATCCGTGGTAAAAGCGATCAAGAACTATTTTGCGGATAAAACCACGGTGTTGCCCGTTGATCCTTCCGGCGGGGCCGCCTTTGCGCAGATGACCGAATCGGTCGATCTGAAGGAAAAGCTGGAAGTGGGTGGTATCCTCATGTGGCCCATCCTCTTTGTGGCCGCATTGGCGTTTATTTTCATGATTGAACGGCTGATTGTTCTGGGCAGCACCAAGGCCAACACCGATAAGATCATGGGGCAACTGAATGATCTGGCGGAAAAGGGTAAATGGAAAGAGGCCAGGGATGTGTGCGAACTCAACAGCCGGACGCCCACCTGCCGCATGCTCAACAGCGCCATCAAGCATATCGGCGATGCCCAGGAGGTACTGGAAGGTGCCCTGCAGGAGGCGATTTTGCGGGAAATGCCGCGGTTGGAGCGGTTTTTGCCCACCCTTAGCATTCTGGCCATGGTATCACCGCTGCTGGGTCTGCTGGGAACCGTTACCGGTATGATCAATGTCTTTCAGGTGATTACCGTTTCCGGTACCGGCGATCCGCGTATGCTATCCGGCGGCATCTCCGAAGCGCTGCTGACAACACAGTTCGGTCTCATAGTGGCCGTACCCATTATGCTCGTCCATCATTTCCTGGAACGTCGGGTGGATAAGATCGCCAATGACATGGAAGAGAAAGGGACTGGTTTTGCCGTAACGATCCTCAAAAGTGGCGCTATAGCAGAAGGTGAGGCATAACATGTGGATGGATCTATTCGAAAATACAATGGAGCATCTGGACACCGGCGGCTGGGTCATGTTCCCGCTGATTCTGGTTTCGATCTTCATGACGTTTTTAATTACCCGTAAACTGCTGGAGATGCGCCTATTTACCAAGGGCGACCTGCCCATGGAACAATGCGTGGCGTCGATCGGCAAGCCTGATTTTTCAGCTGCAGCCTGGCAGATGGACATCATCAACGGGTTTTTGAAAAAACGCACCAGAATCGAGAACCTGGACCGAAGCATCCTGGAATGTCTGCGACTTCGCGAGGAAAGCTTTGTCAAACGGTACACCGGCACCATCAATATTCTGGCCAATATTGCGCCGCTTCTGGGACTTCTGGGTACCGTCGGCGGGATGATCAAAACATTTGCGGTCATCGCATTGTACGGTACCGGTAATGCCAAAGCGTTGGCATCGGGCATTTCCGAAGCCCTCATCACGACCCAGACAGGTTTGGTTGTGGCGATTCCAGGCATTTTCCTGGCCGGTTTCCTGAGACGAAAATCAGACAAACTGTTGGACCGTATGCAGCGGTTTTGCCTCGGGTTGCTCAAGTCTCATCATGGAATTGAAGCATAGGGACTAACCCCTTAACGTTAGGGACATTATTATGAAAAAAATATTTTCTCGTCAACGGCGCGTCGCCGATGAATTGAACATGGCGCCGCTCATCGATATGATTTTTATCCTGCTGATTTTTTTCCTGGTGACGACCAGTTTCGTCAAGGAAGCCGGTGTGGATGTCCAAAGACCGATCGCCTCTTCGGCCAAGTCAAAGGAAAAAACAAACCTGATCGTTGCCGTTACCCATGAGGGGAGCATTTACGCCGAGGGCCGCATGATCGATGTTCGATCGGTCCGGGCGTATATGGAGCGGTTTGTCGCGGAAAATCCGAAAGGGTCCGTCGTGATTGCAGCTGATAAAGACAGCCGGACCGGTATTGTTATCCAGGTCCTCGACTCGTGCCGGCTTGCAGGTGTCAAGAATGTAAGTGTGGCAGCGAGGAAGACTCAATGAGCCGTGCAAATCTACAGCAAATACCAATAGCTATGCTGGTAGCGGCTTGCGTGACGGCATTTTTATTCGCCATGCTGCCGCTGCTGACGCAAGTTCA
>JAFDDL010000717.1 GCA_019310865.1 Deltaproteobacteria bacterium
CCGAAACACACACGTCTGGAAGACGCCTTTGAAATCCTGGCCAACGCCACCGAGTTTCCCATCCTGCTTTCGGAGTCTTTCGACTGTATGGCCGGCGGCGCGGCCGGCGATTCCACCCATATGATCCGGGGGATGATCGAGCACGGGATATCAGGTGTGCTGATTGCCCATTACTGGGATCCCATGGCGGTGGATATCGCCCTGAAAGCAGGCGAGGGCATGCGTCTGCCCATGCGAATCGGCGGCAAGTCCGGCCCACTGGCAGGTGATCCCATTGATATGGAAGTGGAGGTCATCAAGGCGATCAAGGGGCTTACGCTCAAAGACGGCGACAACACGTATGACTTTGGCGATGTCGCGCTTGTCAGGGGGCATGGAATTGAAATCGCCCTGAACGCCAGGCGCGACAGGAATATCGGGCCCGACTATTTCACGGCCCTCGGGCGTGATCCCTGGGAGTCCAAAATCTGGGTTATAAAAGGCGCTGCCGGGCCGGCCATGCGGGAGAAGGCCGCGCTGTATCTGAATCTGGACGGGCCGGGAGGGAATTGCGCTGACGTGAACTCCTTCGATTACAAGAATATCGGTCGACCCAAATGGCCGTTTGATGAAAATCCGTTCGAATAATAAAAGACAATTTTTTTTTAGTGAATCGGTAGATTGTTTTTTCTGAATCGCGTTTATAGAGATAGAGCACAACAAAGGCCTTTTAGTTTCAGAAGTTCAAATCATTATTTTTAATCTATTAACATTTTTTTAAGGAGGATCCTATGGTTAAGCAACATGGATTTGGTCGTCGCATTCGTTTTTTCAACGTTTTTAAAAGCACCATGGTCCTATGGATCAGCATCGTTTTTCTTTTCGGTACGATTGCATTCGCAGCGGAGGAAGAGGGCGGCGTCCAATATGAAGACGATGCCTATCAAGAAGATTATCTTATGGAGGAAATGATCGTCACCGCATCCAAACGCCCTCGGAAATTACAGGAAGTGCCGATCTCGATCTACGCGGTTACCGGTGATAAAATGGAATCTGCCGGCATCAATTCGCTGGGAGATATGAGTGACGCGGTTGCCGGTGTGGAGATAATTTCCACGGGGACCGGCACCGTCAACATTGCGGCCCGCGGCGTGACAAATATGGCGGGGGGAATCGAATCCACTGCGGCCGTTGGTTATTATTTGGATGAGGTGCCGGTCTCCTCGCTTTCAGATACGATGCCCGAAATCGCGATGTGGGACGTAGACCGCGTCGAGGTGCTTCGGGGTCCGCAGGGGACGCTTTTTGGCGAAGGCTCGATGGCAGGTACGATTCGGGTTATCACCAACAAGCCGGATTCCACGGAATTTTCGTCTAGAATGGCAGGCGACATCTCATCAACAGAGATGGGCGGGATTAATTATTCGGTTAAAGGCATGATCAACGTCCCGCTTGTTGAAGACAAGCTGGCCCTGCGAGCGCTCGCTAGTTATTCGGATCGGAACGGCTGGATTGATGTGCCGGACCTAAACAAGGAAGATGCAAATGAGTCCTCGCAACTTGACATCCGTATCGCCGCGCTTTGGACACCGAATGAGAAATTGACCGTGGACGGTTCCATTTATTACCAGAGTCAAGACATAGAGCACGGTGCATTCGAGACGTCGCGAGGCGTGTTCTGGCCATTTGAAGCGGACTTCCTGGGCATGTCCGGCCCGGCGAATGCACTGGACCCGATTGATATTGATTACTACGTGGCCAACCTGACCCTGACCTACGATTTCGGCATCGCCTCCCTGGTGTCCGCGACGTCCTACTTTGACAGTGGAAACGACTCGAAAAATGACCTTACTCCCATTTTGCCGTTTTTCTTACCCCCGGATCCACGCACGACCGGCTACAATCGGAATGACATCACTGTAGAACTCTGGACCCAGGAGCTTCGCCTTGTGTCCAACGGTGATGAGCGGTTGGACTGGACTGTCGGCGGCTTCTATAAGAACAACGATCGTGAAGCTATTACAAATTGGTATTTTGATGCGTATCTGGGGGATATCCCCATTATTCCAGACGATCTCAGTTTAGACGTGATAACATCGGAAGTAACTGCTTATGCGCTATTCGCGGATGTCGATTATGAGTTGACCGACAAATTTTCAATAGACCTCGGTGTGCGGTATTACGTCGACGATCGTGAATATAAGCTGAACCAAATTGTTATATCGGGATTTTTCGGGGGTGTCCCGGGTGTTACCAGTGTAAGCGCAGATGACAGCGCCACTACGCCGGCTGTTTCCTTGAACTGGAAGCCCAATGACGATGTCCTTGTGTTTGTTAAGGCGGCGAAAGGTTTTCGGGGTGGCGGCACCAACCCCAACGCTGTTTTGCAGCCCCAATACGGTATAAATCCAGGCTTTGGCCCGGAAGAGCTGTGGTCTTATGAGGGGGGCGTGAAGACCACGTGGTCCGGCCTGACCCTGAATGCCTATCTATATTATAATGATTGGACCGATTTACAGCTCTCCTTTGCTACTCCCGACG
>JAFDDL010000094.1 GCA_019310865.1 Deltaproteobacteria bacterium
ACCATGCCTCGCAGGCACTGGAGCGTAGCAGCGTATAAAATACGGCGGGGTTTTGGTATCTTGGCCCGATGAAAGGAATAGAGAAACAGGAGCGAGAAAAAATTCTTATTTAAGGAAAAATCATCTTCTTTGGGCGCTTTCAGAGACACACCGCTTTGTCGAAGGATGCCGTCTGCAATTTTCCAGTACTTGGAAAGGCCTGATCTAAGCTCTTCCAGCAGGGTATTTACCGGGGGAAAATCTTCTATCTGAACAATGAAGTCTGAGTGCTTTTCGATGTGACACATCCTAATTTTCCGGTTTTCGGGAGCTGAACAGGGCAATGTACCCAAAATAGGTGGCAACGATTTCCGGTCGTTGAAAACCGACCTTTTCGATGAGATCCGGCAAGACCCCTCGAATATTTTCACCAATTTGCGGCTGCATGAAGAACCATCGGGATACATGGGACACCAGTGAGCCAATCCAGGTGCTGGGTACGTGCATGTCGGCGATTACCAGCCGACCACCCGGGCGCAGTACGCGAAAGGCTTCTGAAAGGGCTTTTTCTTTCAAGTCCAACTGCACATGGTGAAAGAAAAGACTCGACACCACGGCATCGAAGGAAGCATCTTCGTAGGATAGGGATTCGGCCGCCATAACTTGAAAAATGCAATTGATGCCAGCGCGCTTTTTCCGTGCAACCCTTATCATCTTTGCTGCTGCATCAATGCCGATGGCCTTTCCGCCGGCATCGGCATTAAGCCTGTCTGCAATCATCCGCGTGAGTACGCCGGTGCCGCAACCCAGATCAAGAATCCGATTTGAGTCATTAAGCTTAAGGAGTGAAACAATGTGCTTGTCGTATTGCGCCTGTTTCCCGAGAAGAAAAACCGGTTCAAGGGTATCGTAAATAAAGGCGGCATGATCTAGTGTTCTACCCCGGGTCGGTACGGATTTCAATTCCATTAGCCCATTTTCCCGTGTCTGTTAATTCTAATGTTTCGAAATGGTATCACAAAGTTACAAATTATTGCAACAGGTTGTTGAACCCACTGGACCGTGGGTATTTAAGTGACCCACTGAAATTCTAACTTGAATTAAACATTGTTTATCGTGATACGTTTAGGCTATAGTCGTTCCCGAACAGTTGAGAACCGATCCCGAAACGCTTGTGGCCCTTTGATGGGATTTACACCGGAAAGTGAAATCATGCAAAATTCTTATTTGCAATGGTTTGATAAAGACCAGCAAGTTCAGCGCTTGGAAATTATCGACAAGGTTTTTATCGGGCGAGTCTGTAGAGGGATTGACCGCCGCAAGCGCATACGCTTGCAAGATCCTCTGGTGTCCCGCAGTCATGCCGAAATTACCCAGCGGACAACGCTGTTGCAAATCACCGATACCAGTAAAAACGGTACATGGGTTAACGATATTCGAATGGCTGCCGGTTCCGTGAAAAACCTTGATTCAGGAGATGTCATTCGCATCGGTGATTCTATTTTCAAGGTCTTTTGCCCGACAATTACCGTCCCTGTTGGCGATTCTTCAGCAACGGAAGCCACGAAGGTAACACCCATTGATTTGGAGGTCACCAGCCTGGTGGCGGATTTAAGGGGATTTACCGCGTTTTCACAAGATCACGCCCCAATCGAAGTATATGGTATGATCAAAGAAATATTTGATGAGTTCAGCATCATCATCGAAAATTATAAGGGGACGATCAAAGATTATGCCGGTGACGCTGTTTTTGCCTTTTGGGATCATACGATTGGCGAACCCGGCAACAGGGCTGCTTTGGTTTGTCAGGCGGCTATCCGGCAATCACAGTGCCTGGAACGGATTCTGGCTAAATTATCCCGTGAATATAGCGATTGTGGACAACTTCAGATGGGTTGGGGGATTACCACCGGAAAGGTGACGATGGCCCATTACGGTTTACGGGCTGCAGATTTGGCAATGGTCGGTGATTGTATCAATCTCGCGTTCCGGCTATCGGGTATTGCGAACCGAGAGCGGCCTGAAAAAATACTGCTCTGCTCTCGAACGGCCGAACTTGTCCACGAAAATCTGGTGCCGAAGGATCTTGGGTTTTTATCTATTAAGGGACGCAAGGGTACGGAACGTATTTTTTCCTTAGAAATTGATTGACCTCCCACCCGATTCCTGGCACATTGTGCGAAATTTCTATATTCACGACCACTTGCAGCCATTATATTTATTGGTTTGCTACCTAATATTTATCAACGGGAGGGCGTTTTGGAATTCAACCCCTGCATGAAACATAAGCTCGTTCGAAAAACCGTCCGAAAATTCGCCGAAGCCGAACTTGGGCCCATTGCCCATGATATCGACCAGGAGGCCAGGTTTCCGTGGGAAATTATTGAAAAAATGCAGCCGCTGAATTTTTTCGGGCTTCAAATTCCAAGGCAATACGGTGGTGCGGATGTGGACAGCATCAGTTATGCCATTATCATCGAGGAACTCTCCCGGGTGTGTGCCGCCATCGGGCTGTGTGTGACTGTCCACAACTCTGTGGGTGCCTATCCCATTGTCCGGTTTGGCACGGCGCAGCAAAAAGCGGCGTTTCTTCCCAGACTTGCCGGCGGAGAGGATATCGGGGCGTTTTGCCTGACCGAGGCCAATGCCGGTTCGGACGCCGGCAGTGTTGAAACCATTGCGGTCCGGCAGCAGGATACCTATGTCCTGAACGGAACGAAAATTTTTGTCACCAATGGTGGGGTTTGCGGGTGCACCCTGATTTTTTCCATCACCGATTCTAATAAGCGGGGTGGTGCGGCCGGTGTTTTCATCGTAAAAAAAGATGATCCGGGCTTTTCAGTGGGTGAAATTGAAGATCTATGCGGCATGCGGGCCAATCCGGTTTCATCGCTCTTTCTGGAAAACTGTCGCCTTCCGGTAGACAGGCTTCTTGGAAAACCCGGCGATGGTCTTAAGATCGGGCTTGCCGCCCTGGATACGGGCCGCGTCGGCATCGCCGCCCAGGCCCTTGGTATCGCCCAGGGCGCCTTTGAGGCATCCGTCAAATACGCCAAGGAGCGCCGGCAGTTTCGAAAACCCATCGCGTCTTTTCAGACCATCCAGAATTACCTGGCGGATATGGCCACTGAAATCGATGCGGCCAGGCTTTTGTTATACCGGGCTTGCGCATTTAAGGATGCGGGACAGTCGTTTGGCGCTGAAGCCGCCAAGGCCAAGCTCTATTGCAGTACATTGGCGTCGAGGGTGACAAATCTGGCGGTTCAGATACACGGCGGTTATGGTTATAGCAAGGAATATGATGTGGAACGGTTTTTTCGAGACGCCAAGGTCACCGAAATCTATGAAGGCACCAGTGAAGTGCAGCGAATGGTCATTTCCAGGTCGGTCCTGTCGCAACTGGTGTGAACCGAAACCGGCAGGGGGAAATGCTGTAAACGTTTAACATAGGGTTCGCGCAACCCCTTCACAACCAAAAGAGTTCATCATGCTTAAATTTGTCGTATGTATCAAACAAGTCCCAATGGTGGCGGAACTTCCCTGGAATTCAAAGACGGGAACCTTGCGTCGCGATCTGGCCGAAGGAATGATGAATCCGGCATGCCGGCACGCTTTAGAGGCGGCATTGCAATTAAAACGGAAACACGGCGGGCATATTACCGTCATTTCGATGGGGCCGCCCATGGCTGAAGAGGTGCTGCGAGAGGCAATCGCCCTCGGCGCTGATCGGGGATTGCTTCTGACGGACAGACGAATGGCCGGAGCGGACACCTTTATGACCTCCGGCATTTTGGCCCAAGCCATTGAAAAAGAATGTCCCGATTACCATCTCATCCTTTGCGGCTGTCACACAAGCGACAGCGAGACCGCCCAGGTGGGTCCCCAGCTGGGTGATGCTCTCGATATCCCTTCCGTGGCGCGTGTGGACGTTCTGGATTTGCATGATAAAACCGTTCGCATGGAACGGATTGCCGATGGTTTTCTGGAAGTCCTGGAAATGGATCTGCCCGGGTTGGTCACGGTGTCCACGGAGCATTACGCACCCCGGTATGTGGAATTGGCCGGGCTCATCGATGCCTTTGATCAGAAGGACATTGCGCTTCTCGGCGTCGATGATCTTGGGTTGGATCCCGACATGTCTGCGTTGAAAGAGTCGCCCACCCGGATACTCGATGTCTATTCCCCGACCCTCGAAAAAAAGAATGTCGTATTGACGGGAACCGCGCGAAAGGTAGTCGATCAGCTTTTGGAAACCTATGGGGACAAAATCAGCGGGGCGATTGAAAAGGATCTGGAACCTTTGATTTAGGACGGGTTATGATGGTCAAAGAAAAGAAAGAGATATGGGTATTTGGTGACTACCGAAATTATTTTCAGGATCGTGTCACCCTTCAACTTCTGGCAAGGGCAACGGAATTGGCGGACGATATAGACGGCATCGTTTGTGCGGTTCTGTTTGGGCACGATCTCGATGAGTACGTCGGTGAATATATCGCCCACGGCGCCCGGAAAGTTTACGTGATGGACCACCCGAGGCTGAAAAATTACCAAGTGGAAGTCTATGCCGGATTGTTGGGTCAACTGTCCCGGAGATATAAACCGGCGATTTTGCTCGCCGGCGCCACCTCATTCGGCAGGGAATTTATTCCCCGGGTTGCCAAACAGCTAAAGACTGGCCTGACGGCCGACTGTGTCGGGTTGGACATCAACGAAGACGGCCATCTGGTCCAGACCGCACCGTTTTTCGGTGGGAACCTGATGGCAAAGATCATCACCCCCAAGCATCGTCCACAAATGGCCACCGTTCGACCGGGAATATTTCAGGAAATTCCCCACGACGATACGCGAAGCGGCGACATCATCCGGCTTTCCCTTCCCGAGCGTCTCCCCCGGCAGCGGGTTCGCCTGATCAGCTCCAAACGCCACACCAAGCGTGCCAAGCGAATCGAAGAGGCCAAGGTTGTTGTGTGCGGCGGTCGGGGTATGGGGAGTAAAACAAAATTCAAAAAGTTGTTCGATCTTGCCGCAACCCTCGGCGGCGAACTGGGCGCCACCCGACCCGTTGTGTATTCCAAGTGGGCGGATTCAGACGCCCTGGTGGGCCAGGCCGGTAAGAATATCTCCCCGAAGCTTCTTTTTTCATTCGGAATCAGCGGTGCCATTCAACATACGGCAGCCATCACCGGTTCGGACCTGATCGTCGCGGTGAACAAGAACCCCGATGCCACGATGATGCGAATGGCGGATGTGGCCATCGTGGCGGATGCCAACCAGGTTTGCGCCACCTTGTTAAAGGAGCTGAAAAAGAGAATCCGGGACAAGACGTCCTTATAATATCTGATTCTAAGGGCCTCGGCAAAAAATAATTACACATCTTGCTTGTCTTTTTTCCCGTCTACTGCGTTACATCCCCAGGCGCATATCTCGATATGCACCAGCGAATGTGCCTTGTAGACAGAAAAAAATCCGGCGCAATCTTGTGTAATTATTTATTGCCGTGACCCTAATCGATCGTTTTCTGCAGGTTTATGAAATCGCTTCTTTCAAATCCGAGTGTTTTGAAAAAGGACAGCATGTCCGTTGAATCCCATCGGACCGATGTGTAGATATGGGATATGCCCTTGATTTTATAGAACCGGTTTACTTCCTCAGCCATCTTTTTTCCGATACCCTGGCCCATATGCTCAGGGTTTACCCCCAGGTTCGAGATCCACGCACTCTTGGTCACGCCAAAACCGAGTGTGAGTATGTTGCTGATCATGAAGCCGATGATCCGGCCGTCAAGTTCGGCGACGAAACAGGCACTTTCTTCATCCAGACTGCGCTTCTGGGTTACCTGTTTGAATTCAGGCGGGACCGGCGAGTTGGTGATGGTGCCGTATATGTTAATGATTTCGTCCAGATCTTTTTCGTCCATCCGCCTTACTTGAAAGTTTTCCACAGGTTGCTCCCGGATTTGCTGAAATATTGTATTACCCTATGCAAAATTCAGATATTAGTCAATTCGAACGATTTTTATCTTCCGGCCTACCCAGTCCGGAGGAAGATAAACCCGTCCGCTGTTTCCGCTCGATTTAACGATCTTTTCGAGCATCTCTTCTCCATATATTTCAAATTTCACTTTCGTTTTGAGCGGGTCCAGTGACAATTCAGGTTTGTTTTGTGGGTCTTTTTGAGGGGGCACGGTGATTCGCCTATGTCGTGTGATTATGGGATCGATTGGGACGATCCGGCCATTTGGCTGAATTGCCACTTATTTTTTTAGACATGTTGTGCTGGTTAAGTCAAGCCTTTTTAGCTATTTTGTAGCTGTATTGTTTTTCCATCCTGTCCGTGGTAAGAATCTCATTCACCCGGATGAAAGCTGGAGGCCCGATGGTTGATAACCAGTTTCTTTGTCAATGTATCCACGACACCGTCGATGGGGTTCGCGAGGGGCTGTCACATTTTTCCCATCCGTCCCGCGTCGCGGTAATTTATGTCATCGATTCGAAAGATCCCGTCCGAATTTATGATCCCCAAAACCTGTTGCGCGGTCACGAGCCGAAACTGTTGGAGCATTATATCGATACGGACAAATGGCGGAAAGGTTTGCAGGGTGCCGGCAATCCAAAGCGATTCGGATACGTGATTCAGCCGCTGGCTGACCTGGATCTGGCCGGTCGGATTTCCTTTGGGGCCCGGTCGTTTCCAATTTTCTATCAGATGTGGTTCACGGAGCATCACCCGGATGCGTGCCACATCGGACCCACCCAGAGATGGCTGGAAAACGCCGCCTCACGCCTATCTCACGATATCGCGAATCAAAATGATCTTTATACCGGTATTTCCGGGTCGTTTTTAAGGGAGTATGCAACCCACGCCGTTCGGGATTTCATTGTGGACGAGATGAATGTCCGGCTCGGGTGGGACACGCAATTGCGAATCTATCCGATTTTGGATGCGGTTCTGGGCATCTCCAAAACACCCGAGGAAGGCTCCCGGGCCCGGGGCGGTTTGATCTTTGTCGATGCTTCCCATCTGGATGAGATTGAATTTATTGCAAAATTTCCTGAAATGGAGCGGCCGTTTCTATCATCTTATAAGCATGTGCGTAAGCTTCTGCTGACGGTTGAATTGTCGGATCGAAAACTTGTTTCCGACGGTCTCAAAATTGTTGGCATTGCCACCGATTCGCAGCTCGAGTTTTGCATCGAAGCCGATTTTCATGTTCGATATGGGTTTTTAAAGATTAATGGCGAGCCCATTTGCAGCTTTTCCGACGGAAACTTCAACTCAACCATTCATCAGGCCAAATTGGTGCAAGTCGAAGAGAGACTGCTGGAATCGACCATCGATCCGTCTACCCAGACCGAACTATTTAAAATCGTTTCCGAACTGGTGCATGCGGCGGAAAAAGAAGAGCACGGCTGCACGCTGGTGGTTGACTTGAACGACACGCCCATACGCATTTCGGGGCAGAACCTGGATACGCCCCTTGATCTTCGAGAGCCACGCAACCTGGAGTTGGCCAAATCCATGGCCAAGGTTGACGGCGCCCTGCATATTCGATCGGATTGCAGACTCAATGCGTTTGCCTGTCTGCTCGATGGGCGAACCATACCGTGGGAAGACCGATCCCGGGGCGCCCGGTACAACTCGGCATTGCGATTTACGTTTGAAAAGAGAAAAATGCTGGTGGTGGTGGTCTCATCGGATCGTCCGGTTTCCGTCATCGGGGAAGGCGCTGAACTGGGGGCGAAATGCGAGATTGAGCCCGTGTCCGAACGTGTTATCGACACGCCGACGCTAGTATCGTGGATAAAAGCGGGCTAAGTAGTGTCCATCCACAAAAAAAAGGGCCCTCACGTTTTCGTGAGGGCCCTTGGTAAAATTGAAAATCAGGCTACGGTGACGTTGACAGCAGCCGGGCCTTTCTGGCCTTGCTCGATGTCAAAGGTGACGCGATCGCCTTCTTCAAGCGTTTTGAAACCGGTCGCATTGATTCCAGAGTGATGAACGAATACATCCGGCCCTTCTTCCTGCTCGATGAAGCCGTACCCTTTGCTGCTGTTAAACCACTTGACAACACCATTTGCCATTGTGACGCCCTCCTTGTTTTGATGAGTTGCACCGGGTTTCAAACTTAAGGCAGCCACTTTGATAAATGGATCTATTCCTTAGAACGAAACCGCCACACGATTAAACACGGTTTTTTATACTCAGAACGTTGTTAGCATATCTACAAAAAATATCAAGCTGTTTTTGATTTTATTTAATCCGTGGCGCCAACCCGCAATGTAAGGCCCGCACATTCGAAAAAATTTATTCTTACCTATCTTTTTCTATTGACATCTCAGGCCAGGCTTTTTAAATGGTTTTATCATTGTTGAATTAATTGAACAGGCCGGGATTTGCACTCGATTTAACAACCGGTCATAGATAAATAAGGATGGTGGACTCACGCCATGGCAAAAAATTGTAAGGAAATTGTGATCAACCGCGATTGGTGCAAAGGCTGCGGCATTTGTGTTGCTTTTTGCCCCAAGGCCGTACTGGAACTTGACGCTCGAGATAAGGCTGTGGTGGCCCGGCTCGAGGATTGCATTTGCTGCCGGATGTGTGAACTTCGATGTCCGGATTTGGCCGTAGAAATTGAAATGGAAAAGACGCAATCATGAATGACAGCATTGAATTTGTTCAAGGAAATCAAGCATGTGTAGAAGGTGCCCTGTATGCAGGCCTTGAATTTTTCGCCGGGTATCCCATTACCCCTTCCACAGAGATCGCCGAGATCCTGTCGCGCCGACTGCCCCGGATTGGTGGCAAGTTTATCCAAATGGAAGACGAGATTGCTTCCATGTGTGCAATTATCGGTGCCTCGCTGACCGGTCATCGTGTCATGACCGCCACCAGCGGCCCGGGGTTTTCGTTGATGCAAGAAGCCCTCGGATATGCCGTTATGACGGAAATCCCGTGTGTAATCGCCAATGTTCAACGGGGGGGACCCTCCACGGGCAACCCAACCCATGTGAGCCAGGGCGATGTGAACCAGGCTCGCTGGGGAACACACGGCGATCATGCCATCGTGGCCCTGACCGCTTCGAATCACCAGGACGTGTTTGCCATGACGGTTGAAGCATTTAATATCGCCGAAACCTATCGAACGCCGGTTGTGCTGCTGTTTGACGAGGTGATTGGCCATATGCGCGAATCGCTTCAAATTCCGAATCCGGGTGAAATACCGCTTGTCAGCCGCCTGCAGACCGCTCTCAAGGAGGGGATAGACTATCACCCCTACCTGCCCAGGGAGGACGGGCGCCTGCCCATGAGTGATTTCGGAGGTGTTCACCGGTACAATGTGACCGGGTTGTTTCATGACATGTGGGGCTTTCCGTCCAATAATCCCAAGGTGGTGCATGGTCTAATGCGGCATCTGGTGGATAAAATCGAGAACAACGCCAATAAAATGGCCATGTATAAGGAGTATTATCTAGACGATGCGCGCGTTGTCCTGATTTCCTACGGTGCATCGGCCCGCTCGGCGTTGCATGTGGTTCGGCGTTCCCGGGCCAGGGGGATTCGAATCGGGTTGCTGGAATTGCAGACCCTGTGGCCTTTCCCGTCGGGCATTGTTCAGGAAAGATGCGATCAGGCTCGCCAGGTTGTCGTGGTCGAGATGAACATGGGCCAGGTGATGGCCTCCGTCAAGCAGGCGGTCGATCGCCCGGAGAAGGTGTTTTTATGCAACCGCATCGACGGTCAACTGGTAACACCGACGAACATTCGCACCCTTTTGAGAGTTATCCAGGGCAGGGGGATATAAGACATGGCCATCAAAGATTATATTCGAGAACGATTTTTACCCCATATCTGGTGCCCGGGCTGCGGCCACGGGATTGTGCTCAACGGTCTGATTCGAGCCATCGAGTCACTTGCGCTGAAAAAAAATGAAATCATAATGGTCTCCGGTATCGGCTGCTCGTCCCGGATAACCGGATATGTCGATTTCCATACCCTTCACACCCTTCACGGACGCGCCCTTGCCTTTGCCACGGGGGTGAAGTTGAGCAGACCCGAGCTCAACCTGATCGTTCCCATGGGCGACGGGGATGCCCTGGCCATCGGCGGGAACCACTTCATTCACGCATCTCGGCGAAATAGCAATATCACCGCCCTGGTTATGAACAACCGGATCTACGGTATGACCGGTGGC
>JAFDDL010000095.1 GCA_019310865.1 Deltaproteobacteria bacterium
TCAATGCCCGAACTGCATACTGCTCTTCGGGGTACATGCTGAGCATTAGAATGGGGAGTTTCGGCTTCTCAACCTGCAACTCTTTCAAGGTATCAATTCCGCCTCGGCCGGGCATGGAAATGTCCAGGAGAATCAGATCCCAATCCGCTTTTCGAACCTGCTCCAGAACTTCCCGGCCATCCACCGCTTCCCCGGCAACAATCATGTCCGACGTATCCGCCACAATCTGTTTTAGGCCCTCACGGAATATGGCATGGTCATCCGCGATTAGTATCTTTATCATCAATGTCTCCTTCCGGGCCAACGGGGATGGACACCGCCACGATGGTCCCATTGTGGTTACCGCGGATGCTCAAGTTGCCGACAAGATAATGCACCCGTTCCCGCATTCCGATAATCCCGAATGACTTGGGATTTAAAATCTCCTGCTCTTTAATTCCTTTCCCATTATCGCTGACACGCATCTCCAACCTTCCCCGATTTCTCCTGAGGATGATTTCGACCTTCGTCGCGTTTGCGTGGCGTGTAATATTGGTGAGCGTCTCCTGAAATATGCGAAAAACTGCCGTAGATATCCCCTGGGGCAAAACCATCTCTTCAGGATCCGATAGGATTTCACATTCAATAGCCGTCCGTTTTGAAAATTCTCCCGCCTCCCACTCTATGGCTGCCGAAAGGCCGAAGTCATCCAGCAATCCGGGTCTCAATTCTGAACAAATCCTTCTCACGGATTGAACGGTCCTGTCGATAAGCTTTGACATGATGTTGGTCTTGTCAATCAGCGATTGTTTTTCCTCAGATAATCGGCGACGTAACCAGTGCACGTCCATTTTCAGGGCCGTCAATGCCTGGCCCAGCTCGTCGTGAATCTCGCGAGCGATGAGGGCCCTCTCTTCTTCCCTGACAACCTGCAGATGCGACGTCAGGTCACGCAAGCGTTTGTGCGACTGCATGAGCGACTGCTCAGATTCTTTTCGTTCTGAAATATCTTTGAAATCTTCAACAATGCCAATGAGTTCTCCGTCAGGCCCCCGAAAGGGCGTCGCGGTAACGATGCAGGGAATTTTGACGCCGTCTTTTCGCACCTTTTCCGAGTCACATTCCACGCGGTCCACATTACCGAGAATGCGGATCAATGGGCAGTCCTTCGTATGGCATAGCGGTCCCCAGAACACCTCATGGCATTTCTTGCCCACTGCTTCTCCCTTGGCAATGCCCGAAATCGCCGAAAACGTCTCGTTTACGCGAATCACATTGAAGTCCTTATCAACAACTCGCATGGCATCGGCCGCTGTATCAAAAATTTGCGTAAGCTCCATATTGGCGCGCATCGCTGCCCTTTCGGCACGCCAGCGGGCGGTAACAATCCATTGGGAATAAATCCCAAAGCCGATAAACATGGCCACAATCGTCAAGCGCATCCAGACCTCATGGGGTTCAGGACTGAAAACCTGTTCAAAAAAGCCCACATCATGGAAAACGAGCACATGCACGGCCGCCTCTAACATCCAGAAGACTGCGCCAAGAGCAATTCCCATCAAAACAAATCGGGCATGCGGTAAATGGGGTTGATTCCTGAATACTTTTTGCATCGTACGACTCTCCAGCTAATCTATGTCTGTAAACCATTTTAGAGGTCAACATCCTTTAATGTCCCACCCTACTTTATTACCTCCATTCCGTCAATTTACCAAATACAGTAAAAAGCGTTTTCCCGTTTCATTCTTGCTCACATTTTTATTTCAATTTAAGCCCTAATAAAACAATATGTTATCAACATACTATCGAGAACCCTCGACGCTGGTACGTCGCTTGCATTAATCTGGGTGACGACGTCTGAACCCCATTAATTAATTAACAGAATGGAAATAAACCGCCGAAATACGTCTTTTGGCGGATTATCTGTAACCGGTTTATTGATATTAAGTGATCATGCAGACTGTAGAAAAAACACCGTTTCCATATAAAAAAAAGCTTGACATGGCCGAGGGAATAATATAAACATCTAAACATATATACCATTTTATAATAATTCTTTTAAAAACAGTTGGTTATCGTTTATTTAAATCCAAGCTGTAAAAATAGTCGCGCCGGTCCCAGCTAAAAACGCTTTAACGTGGGTTATACTGATTGATAGTCGGCAACAGCCGTAGGAGATTAAAATCGGATGATGAGACCGATAGTAAAATTTTTCCGTGAGCCCCTGGTGCATTTTATTGCGCTCGGGCTTCTCATCTTCTGCCTGAACGCATGGCTCGGAAACCCGGGCTCCGATAGCAATCCGGTGATTGAAGTCAGCGCCCCAAAGATAAAGCGCTTCAGTGAGATTTACCAGGCGAAGTGGCGGCGCGTGCCGACTTCGGAGGAAATGAACGCCCTTATTGAACAATATGTCCGCGAGGAGATCCTGTACCGGGAAGCGGTCGCCATGGGCCTTGATCAGAACGACACCATTGTCCGCCGGCGACTGGCCCAGAAAGTGGAATTTCTTTCCGAGGATCTGGCGCCGGTCCCGGATCCGGATGATGCCGAATTGCAGCGCTTTTTGGAAAAAAATGCGCTGCGCTATCGGAAACCCACGCGCATCAGTTTTACGCACATCTACTTCAGCCGGGCAAGGCGAGGCGTCGACACGGAACGTAGTACCCATTCGGTTCTCGATGCACTGAACCGACAGAGCAATCCCCCCGCCCGCGCGCCGGGACTGGGCGACCCCTTCATGCTGCAGCATGACTATGCGCTGCGCGGTCAACAGGAAATCACCGAGTTGTTCGGAAAAAGCTTTGCCTCGTCCGTGATGCAGCTTCCGCCGGGGTCTTGGCAGGGACCCGTTGCGTCGAGCTACGGCCTGCACCTGGTGCGGGTGAGCGAGCGGCAGGATGCACGGGATCCGTCGTTTGACGAAGTACGCGCGGTGGTGCTTTCCGACTTCAAGCAGGCGCGGCGCCAGGAGATCAACCAGGCCTTTTATAAGCGGTTGCGGGATCGGTATCGTGTGGTAATCGATCCGGAAGTGTTCACGGCAGACCGCCCACAGGCCCTGGCAGAGGTGAGTCCATGAGGCAACTGCTCATAATATCATCGCTTCTGGTGGTGATCTGCCTGCTTTCCGCCGGTGTATCGGCACATGAAATCCGGCCCGCCTACCTGCAGATGATCGAGAATCAGCCGGGCCGCTTCGAGATCCTGTGGAAGCAGCCGGTTCTGGCGGGAAGGATGCTTCGGATCCGACCGGTATTCCCCCATGGGTTTGAGGCGCTGACACCACCGGTCGTGAGCCGCACCGCAGGGGCCCGGGTCGAGCGCTGGCAGGTTCGCTATACCGGAGAGAACCTGATGGAAGCGCAAATCCGTATTGACGGGCTTGCCATGACCCTCATCGATGTGCTGGTGCGCATCGAGTTTTCAGGCGGCCCTGCCGTCTCAAAGATACTGCGCCCGGAATCTCCCACCTTTGTGCTGGGCGATAGCCGGGGCGGCACCTCCGTATCCGGCTATCTTCGGCTTGGAATCGAACACATCATCTTCGGTATCGATCACCTGCTGTTTGTCCTGGGACTTTTGCTGCTGTCCAAGCATCTGTGGTTGCTCTTAAAAACGATCACCGCCTTCACGGTGGGCCATAGTATCTCGCTGGCCCTGGCCACCCTGGGGTTCTTGAGTGTGCCGGCAAAGCCGCTGGGGGCCACCATTGCCCTGAGCATCGTGTTTCTGGGATCCGAGCTCATCAAGGCGCGGCAGGGCGCCCAATCCCTCACCATCCGCAAACCATGGCTGGTTTCTTTCGCCTTCGGTATGCTCCACGGTCTGGGATTTGCCGGTGCACTGGTGGAGCTGGGACTCTCTCGATCGGCTATCCCCGCCGCACTTTTGTTTTTCAACGTCGGCGTTGAGATCGGTCAGTTTCTTTTTATCGCCGTCGCATTAATGCTCTTTGCTTCATTTCGGCAATTGGGGCTTCAACTTTCCCGCCGGGCCGAACCGATTCCCATCTATGCCATGGGATCCGTGGCAGGGTTCTGGTTTGTCGGCCGGATGATGGATATGGTTTTTTAACAACAGATTTTGCATGAACGAAGTGCACAGGCAATTCACAAACATCCCTCGGGATCAAGAAAAGGAGGTCTTATGCAAGGCAAATTTAGGTACGAAACCCGCTGTTGGTCAATGCTGTCAACGGTATTAATCGCCCTGTTCGTTTTGTCACTTGGGACGACTGCGAATGCGTTCCAACTCTACGAGAAGGACGCCCTGACGGTGAACCTGGACACCACCGTATCGCTGGGCGCCAAGTGGCGCGTCCAGGACCGCGACATGGACTTTATTCATCTGGCCCATGGCGGCACCAAGGACAGCTCAAACGGTGACAACGGAAACCTGAACTTTGACACCGGCCTGATCAGCAGCGCCGCAAAGGTTACCGCTGACCTGGAGATTCGAAGCGATTCTTTCGGCGCATTTTTTCGCGGCAAGGCCTTTTACGACTGGTTCATCATGAATGAAGACCGGGAGTACGTGGAGCTCGGAGACCAAGCCGAAGACCAGGCAGGCCAGGACGTCAAACTTCTGGATGCCTATGTGTGGGTCGCCCACGACTTTGGTGAGGTGCCGGTAACTTTGCGGGCAGGTGATCAGGTGATCAACTGGGGCGAGTCCACCTTTGTCCGAAACGGCATCAACGCCATCAATCCCATCGATGCCGGCGCGTTGCGGGTCCCCGGTTCGGAGATTCGTGAAGGGCTTTTGCCCGTGGGCATGGTCTGGGCGACCTTTGCGCCCACCATCAACACCAGCATCGAGGCCCTCTATCTCTACCAGTGGGAGCAAACGAAACCGGATGCCAGCGGCACCTATTTTTCCGGCAACGACTGGGCCACCCCCGATGGATTCAAGGTATTAAATGAGCCCTTTCCCGATAATATGGATGCGTCGGTGGACGATACGTTCATGGCCATCCCAAGGGGTAAGTCAAAAACAGCGGATGACCAGGGCCAGTGGGGCATGGCCTTTCGGGTCTATGTGCCGGCACTGAATGATACGGAGTTCGGATTTTTCTACCTTAACTATCACAGCCGGATACCGGTCGTCAGTTCCATCACCGGCACCATTGCCGGCGCCATGACCTCCGGTGCAATCGCCGGGGCGGCCCAGCCCATTATGGTGGCCACGGGAACCGCCCTGGCCATGGGCGCCGGTATGAACAGCGCCATTGCAGCCGGCACCGCCGCCGGTGTCGCCGCAGGCGCACCCCAGGCGGCATCCCAGCAAATTGCAGGCGCCTTTGTCCAAGGTGGCCAGGCCCTGGCAACCCAGGCCACAAAGGCCTACTCACTGGATGCTTACCTGCGAACCACCAATTATATCACCGAGTACCCGGAGGACATCCAGCTCCTGGGCGTGAGCTTCAGCACCCAGGCTTTGGGATGGTCGCTGCGAGGCGAGGTTTCCCACCGACTGGACGTTCCGTACCAGATAACGGACACTCAGCTGCTGACGGCGGCAGTGGGGGCAATCAATCCCAAGGCGGCGAATAACAACCAGATCGGCAACTATCTGGGCCAGTTTGAAACCTCCTTCAACGGTTACATCCTCAGCGACGTTACCCAGGCCCAGCTGACGTTAACGAAAAAGCTGCGACCCATTCTGGGAACGGACGGGGGAATTTTCGCAGTGGAAGCGGCCTATAATTACGCCCACGATCTTCCGGACGACATCGACCTGAAGGCCCCGAACGACAATCTTCCGGATGATGCGTCCTGGGGATACCGGGCGCGGTTGAATGTCAACTTTTTCAACGCCATCGGGCAAATAAACCTGACACCTCGAATTGCCTGGAATCACGATGTGCACGGCATCGGTCCGGCGCCCGGCCGATCATTCATAAAGGATCGAAAGGCCATCACCTTTGGCTTGAAGGCAACTTACCAGAGTTGGGTGGCCAATTTGAGCTACACCAACTTTTTCGGCGCCGGTGTAGACAATAGCAAAAACGACCGGGATTTTGTCGGTCTTAGTGTTAAATATTCTTTCTAAACGTGAAGGGAGTGAATCCAATGCGAATCAAAACTATCCTATCAATTTGTTGTGTGATTGTAATCGGCCTTTGTGCGAGCAATGCCTGGGCCAAACTCACATCGGCGGAAATCGCCCGGCTGGACAACGATCTCACGCCCATGGGTGCCGAGAGAGCCGGCAACGCGGAAGGCACCATCCCGGCCTGGGAAGGGGGCATTACCACCCCCCCGGCCGGTTATAAACCCGGGATGCACCGTCTGGACCCCTTTGCCGATGACAAGGTGCTGTTTTCCATCACCGCGTCCAATATGGATCAATACGCCGATAAGCTCTCCAAGGGGCATCAGGCCCTTTTGCGGGATATGGACACCTTTAAAATAAACGTCTACCCCACCCGCCGCAGTGTATCCTTTCCCCAGCGTATCTATGACGCCACCCGGAAAGTTGCGGAAACGGCCGAGCTGGTGGAAGGCGGTAACGGGGTGATAGGGGCGGTGATCGGTATCCCCTTTCCCATCCCGAAAACCGGCCTGGAGGCGATCTGGAATCATTTGCTGCGATATCGGGGCGATTCCATAGTGCGCACACATCGAGCGGCTCCGGTCACACGCGGCGGGTCCTACGAGCTCAGTAAAACCTTAGCCAAAACGACATTTCTCTATCACCGGGAAGGCGCCACCGAGGAGAAGCTCAACAATCTGGTTCTTGGCTACGTAACCCGTTCCCTGGCCCCGGCCCGACGCGCCGGCAAGGCCACCCTGGTTCATGAAACCCTGAATCAGGCCAAGCAGCCCCGACGGGCCTGGCAGTACAACCCGGGCCAGCGCCGGGTCTTGCGGGCGCCGGAGATCGCATTCGACAATCCCGGTGGGGGCTCCGACGGATTGCGGGTCACCGACCAGGTCGACCTGTACAGCGGCAGTCCCGAGCGTTATGATTGGCAGCTGGTGGGCAAAAGGGAGCTGTATGTTCCTTACAATGCATACAAACTCCAGGACGGCAGCGTCAAATATAAGGACATTATCCAGAAAAAGCATCTGAACCCCGACCTGCTGCGCTACGAACTGCACCGGGTGTGGGTGGTGGAAGCGACCGTAAAATCGGGGATCAGCCACCTATACAAACGGCGAACGTTCTACATCGACGAGGATTCCTGGCAGATCGTCCTCGTGGATATCTATGACAATCGCGACCAGCTATGGCGCTTCCAAGAAGGGCATCTGGTCAACTTTTACGATGTGCCGGCTGTATGGGTATCGGCCGAGACGGTCTACGATTTCCAGATCGGCCGCTACCATGTAAAGGAACTCCAGAGTGAAGATAAGCCCATTGACTTCACCCAGACGTTGAATGCCAAGGCCTTTACCCCGGCAGCGCTCCGGCGCTCCGGGACTCGGTAATCTCCCGGACCACCCAAGCCGGCGGCGGGTTCGGCATCGGATCCGTCGCCGGATGCATCTTGTCAGGCAAGGAGCACCACATGAAATTAACCGAAGACAAATCGTCCGTAATCGACACCGGGGTTTTGCGCCGAACAGGGGAATTGATTCTCATGGCGCTATTGTTATGCGGCCTCACGGGTGTTTCGGCAATGGGCCAAGCTGAATTTTCCGTTAAAAGCCCCCGGGCTACCCGATCATTGCTGCTCGACGCGCAAAATGTGGGCGGCACCCTCGTGGTGGTGGGAGAGCGGGGACATATTCTGGTATCCAGTGACGGCGGCGACACCTGGCGCCAGGCGGAGGTCCCCACCCGCGGCATGCTCACCGGGGTTTATTTCCATGACAACAACCTGGGCTGGGCCGTTGGGTATTACCAGGAAATTCTGCGGTCCCGGGACGGGGGGGAAAGCTGGCAGCGTGTTTATGCCAATCGCGAAGATGGGCGCCCCCTTCTGGATGTCTGGTTTCGGGACGAAGATAACGGCATTGCCGTGGGCGCCTATGGACTTTTTCTGGTAACCGGGGACGGCGGCGATACCTGGACGTCGAAGTCTCTGAACGTCACCCAATCCTTTGCCGAGGAAGAAGGCATCTCAAGCGATGAGATGGCCTTCCTGGGCGCTTTCGGCGCTGATGAAGACGAACTCGGTGATGACATGGATGCCGAGGCGGGTGTGGAGGTGTGCCTGAATCACATTGCGCGGAGCGCCACAGGGCGGCTTTACATCGCCGCCGAAGTGGGTACGATCTATCGTTCGGAGGATGACGGGCAAAGCTGGACCGCACTGGCCTCGCCTTACAACGGTTCGTTTTTCAATATCCTGCCCCTGGACGGGGACTCGCTTTTGCTTTTGGGCCTTCGGGGGCACCTGTTTCGTTCCGAGGACGGTGGAGACACCTGGCAGGAAATCGAAACAGGCACCGCGGCATCCTTGCTCGGCGGTGTTAGGCTGGCAGGCGGCAGCATTGTTGTCACCGGCCTGGAGGGTACCATGCTGATCAGCCGGGACGGTGGCCGCAGTTTCACTTACCGGCAACATCCAAGCCGAAAAGACATCGTAACGGCCGTCACGCCCGATGGCAAACATGTCATGCTGGTGGGCGAATTCGGCGTAAAGCGGGCTAAAAATATCGCTTCCCGGCAAGATTAACGGAAGCCGCAAAGAGAGGTCTGTCTCATGATTGAATTTTTTGAAAAGATCGTTTTCCGGCACCGCGGCGCTAGCTTGCTCATTTTCGCTGCCATTACCGTCTTCATGCTCTTTTCGGCATCCCGGCTCAGAATCGATGCCGGCTTTATGAAGCTGTTGCCCCTAAAGCATGAATACATGAAGACATACCTGGACCATAAGCATCAATTTTCCGGCGGAAACCGCATCCTCATCGCATTAGTCGCCAAAAAGGGAGATATTTTCACAGAGCAGTTTCTGGCGGTTCTCAAGGGGGTCACGGAAGAAGTTTTTTTCATGCCCGGGGTGGAACGTAGCAAGGTCAGCTCCCTGTTTACCCCGAATGTGCGCTACACGGAACTGGTGGAGGACGGCATTCGCGCCGGCAACGTCATCCCGGCGGATTTTAAACCGACACCGGAAGGGCTGGCCGGGGTACGAAAGAACGTGCTCCAGTCAGGTGTTGTGGGCCGTCTGGTGGCCAATGATTTTTCCGGCGCCATCGTCAGTGCCGGACTGTTGGACGTCGATCCGAAAACCGGCAAAAAGCTCAATTATCTCAAGTTTTCTAACGATCTGGAGCAAAAGGTCCGGGAAAAGTTCCAGAGCGAAGAGATCGATGTGCACATCATCGGGTTTGCCAAGGTGATCGGCGACATGGCCAAAGGCGCCTCCCGGGTGATCGTGTTTTTCGGAATTGCATTCTTGATAACCGCGCTGATGGTGTATATTTACTCCATGTCCTTCTGGCGAACGGCTGCTGTGCTGTGCGGGGCAACCACCGCGGTGGTCTGGCAGCTGGGTCTTTTGCCCATATTCGGATTCGGAATCGATCCCATGGGTATCCTGGTGCCCTTTCTGGTGTTTGCCGTTGCCGTGAGTCACGCCGTGCAGATGGTCAGCGCCACGGGCTCGGAGCTATACTGCGGCGCCACGCCCCTTGAAGCGGCCCGGGTGAGTTTTCGCCGCCTCCTGGTGCCGTGCATCACGGCACTGGCCACCGATACCATCGGGTTTATCACCATCTGGCTCATACCGGTTCGGATCATCCAGGAAATGGCGCTCACCGCCAGTATTGGTATCGCCGTGATCATCGTCGTCAACGGCATGCTGCTGCCCGTGCTTCTCTCGTTTGCCCCGGCCAGCATGGCGTATTGTAAAAGGCTCCAGCGAAAGGCGGATATATTCGCGCCGTTCTGGCGGTTTCTTTCCGGGGCCGCAGCCCCCAAGCCGGCTGCCGTCATCGTGCTGGTGGCCCTGGGCCTGACGGTGTTCGGGGCCGTTAAAGGAGCGGGGGTGAAAATCGGCGACCTGCAACAGGGGGTGCCGGAGTTTCGTCCCGATTCGCGTTATAACCGCGATACGGGGGTGATTACCGACAAGTTTTCCATCGGTGTAGATGCCATCACGGTGGTGGCCGAGGCCCACGCCATGGGATGCATCGACTACGAGACCATGCGCGATCTCGACCGGTTCGCCTGGCAGATGCAAAACGTGAACGGCGTGCTGTCGGTGACCTGCCTTCC
>JAFDDL010000718.1 GCA_019310865.1 Deltaproteobacteria bacterium
TTTAATGTTGATACCTGCCCCCTTTGTTTTTACTATAGCGCTACCAGTGCCAACGAATATGGTGGGCTGCAACAAGCACTGCAAAAAATAAAATGATTAACGGTAAAAACATCACGAACTTTAACCCCCAAGATCGAAGCTTACTCATTTTTGCTCCTTTCTGATCAAATTCTAAACGGTAAAGACCAGAAGTAATTAATCACATAAAGCACCCCGATGAGTCCGGTTATAGTTCCCAACATCGGCTTGAGATATCTTTCCGGTATGAATTTCTGGGTTTTCGAGGCCACCCAAGCCCCGAGAATGGCACCGCTGGCAACAAACAATCCGAAACCCCAGTCCGGTGCGGTAGATTTACCCACAAGCAGATGCATTGTAAAGATGTAAGATATCAGTCCGGTAATCGAGAGCGTTATAACAAAGGGTATGGTAGCCGCTACGAGTACGTACAAGGGGACACCGAAAAGGGTTGCCATGATGGGAACCAACATAAAACCGCCCCCCACACCCAAAGCTGCTGCCACGATGCCCACAACAAAACCGATAAAAAACATCACGGGTACGCTGAAACTCTGCTGCTCCCCCCAATATTCGATCCGAACGGTTTTCCACGATTTTTCAACAGTAAGAATTTTAAAATTCACCGGCAAACCAGTAGGTGCTTCACCGGCTTCCGTACTGGTCTGCATCATATGGTCGAATTTTTCTTTGAAAACCCGCTGTCGTTCCGCGCGTTTCATATACCAGGGAGTTATCTGGACCCAGAGATGAACGGCCATAACAACTAGAGCCAGGCCGATTGTCATTTTGAAAGGCTGCGGGTCCTGTAGCCAATACACCCGGATTAAGGGGCCGATCGGTGACCCCAATACAGCCCCAAAGCATAACCAACGGGCAAAGTCGAAATTCCATTGATTGCCTCTCCAGTAGCCGAACAGGGCGCCGAACTGATTAACAAACGTTGTGATTAGCGAGGTAGGGCTAACCGCTACAGAGTCAAACTGAAGAACCGTCATGGTATAGGGTAATGAGATTATGCCGCTAGCCTCACCGACAAGTCCCATAAGGTAACCGCTCCAAAAACCCATCCAGACCAGATGCCATATGGCTACCCGGACGCCGGCAACCCGAAAAGGTCTGTCTGTTCCCGGTAGGAACCCGTTTTGTATATAACTGGCAACCACTCCGAGAATGAATATGCCCAATATCATGGGCACTTGGTCTCGGATAAATTCTTTAAGCAGAAAATGTCTGTTCCAGAAACCTGTAGCGGTTCCTTCGGAGCTCACCATCATGTCCATTTTCAGTCCTATATACGCTGCTATTTTGTACAGCTCGTTTTTTAGGCTTAATATCAGACTATAGGCTCCGCCGATGACAGTCTATTGTCCAGCAAAAGCCCTGATCTGATACGTTCCTTTGCTTACTGCAACGACCTCTCCGAATGCATCTTTCATCTCTCCTTCAAGGATAAAATCCGCCTTCCCGTTCTTATCGGCTTCAGCCATTATCTGTTTTGCTTTTGCTTCCGACATCCTCAGCTCGATGGTAATATCGGTTGTTGCAGGACGCCGAAATCGAATATACATATCTTTAACGATCGGATAGTATTTTGTCCCGTCAAACAACGAATAGAAGATCGATCCTCCCGGCACTTCCGCTAACGTAAAGAGGGCGCCGGCATACATGGTCCCGACATGGTTTTCATTACCGGCGAGGGGAGCCATGAGTTTGACATACCCTTTTGTAAACACTACAATTTGGAGCCCCATCCGCTCGGTAAAGACCATTTTCTTGCCGGAAATTTTTTTGAACTCATCAGTTGAAATTTCCATGTGCCTGCCTCCAATCGTATAGTTAGCACTAGTTTGCGGGTTCAGGCCTCTTTAAAATACAGCGCTTTAGCCATCTTTAACTTCTTTTTTCTTTTTAAGTTCCCAAGATCGCCGCCAACTTTTCATAATGATACTGGGTATCTCCCATCACATATTGGCATGTCAGTGCTTTTCGGTAAAACAGACTGATGTCAAATTCTCGACTGGTGCCCACGCCGCCATGAATTTGAACGGCTCTTTCCGTAATAAACTTATATTGTTCGTTTGTCCGTGCCTTTAAGCCATGAACTTCCTTGGTAATATCCAGACCTTCATCGGCCATCCAGCATGTTTTATACAAATAGTTGACCGTCGTATCATACCCCAATAGCATGTTGGCCATGTAATGCTGTATAGCCTGAAATCCACCGATGGGTTGGCCGTATTGGACACGCTCTTTGGCATATTTGGTCGTCATATCAAGCGCTGTTTTGCATCCGCCCATCATTTCCGCGCACTTGGCCAGGATGGCCCGGGGAAACATTTTCTGTAAAATTTGCCGGCCTTCTCCCGGATTTCCAATTATGTCTTCTTTTGAGATTGTGACATCCTTGAAAATCACTTCACAGGTGTTGTCCATCCCGATGGTGGGCATCCTGTTGATGGCAACGCCCGGATCGTTTGTATCCACTAAAA
>JAFDDL010000719.1 GCA_019310865.1 Deltaproteobacteria bacterium
AATGAGATAGGCATCATCATGGTTACAGGCTATCCGTCCATAGATGGGGCTGTAGAAGCAGTTAAAAAAGGGGCGGAAGCGTTTTTGGCAAAGCCCTTTACCGACGAAGAACTATTGTCTGCAGTTCAGAAGGTTCTTGAAAAGCTGGCGATGCGTCGCAAAACTCAGCCCGGCGTTGAATCGGACCAATCATATGGGATTGTCGGCAGTTCGGAGCCAATCCAAAATATATTTAAGTTAATCGCCAAAGCGTCCTCCATGACAGCCAATGTCCTGATATCAGGTGAAAGCGGGACCGGGAAAGAACTCGTCGCCCGTGCCATCCATTATGGCAGCGCGAGATCAACCGCACCCTTCGTCCCGGTAAATTGCACGGCTATACCGGAAGGCCTCCTTGAAAGCGAATTGTTCGGGCATGTAAAAGGCGCCTTTACAGGCGCCAATGTGTCGCGCACCGGCTTTTTCCAAGTCGCCGACGGGGGAACCGTATTTCTAGATGAAATCGGTGATGCCAGTCAGAGCCTGCAGGCCAAGCTTCTTCGCGTCATGCAAAACAAAGAAATTACCAGGGTCGGCTCCAGCAAGGTCATCAAAGTGGACACGCGCATCGTGGCAGCAACGCATAGAGACCTGAAGGCTTTGATTGGGAAAAACCAATTCAGGGAAGACCTTTTTTACCGTCTTAGTGTCCTTGATATCTCCACTCCTTCGTTGCGAGAGCGTATTGAGGATATCCCGTTGCTGATTAGCCATTTTGCCGGTGGCTTTTGCCGGGAAATGGGCCGTGAACCCATCGTGTTTTCAGATCGGGCCATAGAAGCCTTAACAGGTTATTCCTGGCCGGGAAATGTAAGGGAGCTTGAAAACTTGATTCAGAAACTGATTGTGGTCACCGAAAGGGATATAGTCGACATTTCCGACTTTCCCGAATCGATGCGGTTTAGTATCAGCCGACATAAGGGTCCAAACCGATCTCTGGCACAAGTGGAGACAGACCATATCACACATGTTTTAGCAAGCGTCGGCGGCAATAAAACACAGGCAGCTAAAATTCTGAAGATAGACCGCAAAACCTTGCGGGAAAAACTAAAAAAAATGGGACAAACCTCATAGGGCTCGCGCAGGAAAGCGAACCCTTAAATCAAGTATTGCCTTGGTCAAGCATGGCATTTGCCACTTTAATAAATCCCGCAATATTTGCTCCGCTGAAATAATTGCCAGGCTCGCTATACCGCTCAGCCGCCAGCAAGCAGTTCTGGTGAATGTCGGTCATCACCTGCCGCAATCTTTGATCCACCTCTTCTTCGGTCCACTTTATTTTTGTGCTGTTTTGGGCCATTTCAAATCCGGAACAGGAAACGCCACCGGCATTGGATGCTTTTCCGGGAGAATAGAGAATATTGCTTTCAATTAAAAACTCGATGGCGTCCGGGGTTAAGGGCATATTGGCGCACTCGGTGACACACATACACCCGTTGCGGACAAGGGCCTTGGCATCTTCGACATCCATCTCATTTTCATAAGCACAGGGGAAAGCAATGTCGCATTTAACGCCCCAGGGACGTTTTCGAGGATAAAAATCTACCTTAAACTTATCCGAATAGTCCTGCACCCGGTCGCGACCGCTGAAACGCATGGTCAACATGTAATCGATCTTTTCACCCTGGACACCGTCTTTGTCAATGATAAACCCGTCCGGGCCGGAAAGCGTGATGACCTTGGCCCCCATTTCCGTGACCTTTTTGACTACGCCCCAGGCGACATTTCCAAATCCTGAAACTGCCGCTATCTTGCCGTCGATATGTTCTTTGCGAGTCTTCAACATTTCTTCGGCAAAATAGACGGCACCATATCCCGTGGCCTCTTGTCGAATGGCGGAACCACCCCAGTCCAGTCCTTTCCCGGTCAGAACGCCCTCAAACACATTTTTAAGCCGTTTATAATGGCCAAATAAGTATCCGATTTCTCGAGCACCTACACCGATATCGCCGGCAGGCACATCGATATTTTGGCCAATATGAGTGTAAAGGCCAACCATAAAGCTTTGACAGAAATTTTCGATTTCGACATCGGATTTGCCACGAGGATTGAAATCACTGCCACCTTTCCCGCCTCCCAGGGGCAAACCAGTCAAGGCGTTTTTAAACATCTGCTCAAAACCTAAAAACTTCAGTATGCTCAGAGTTACCGAGGCGTGGAACCGTAGGCCGCCTTTGTATGGTCCGAGGGCGCTGTTAAATCCGATTCGATACCCTGTGTTAACATTAATGGTACCGGTATCATCCCGCCAAGGCACACGGAACATGATGACCCGTTCGGGTTCGACTATTCTTTCCAAGATACGTTCGTGTTGGTAGAGAGGTTCCTGATCAAACAGCGGACTCAATGAATAAAGGAACTCATCGACCGCCTGAATATATTCTCTTTCCCATGGATATTTTCTTTTTATCATTTGTGATATTTCTTGTACGTATGAGTTCGGTTTTTCTTTGATGTTTAAAGCTGTCTT
>JAFDDL010000720.1 GCA_019310865.1 Deltaproteobacteria bacterium
TGGCAGTAATCATAAAGCAGATCAAAAAACCTCTCGATGGCTGATGCCTCCCGGGGAAATTTTTCTTTCAACGATTCGGTCATTTCCACTCGATCGGCTTGTAACGTAACGTCCAATTCACCCGGCATAACAAATCGGTATAGGTTGTCCATCTGAATAAAATCGATTTTATCGGTAACCCCCAGGTCATCGAACACGTTGCGCAGCGGACCCGGATTTTCTTTGGTCCCCAACCCGCTAAGTTGGTGTAATGCGATCTCAAACTCAAAACGCCCACGGATAAAACTGGTACCACAACCACCCGGAATATTGTGTCGTTCCAATAAAAGCGTTTTCAAACCGGCCCTGGCCAGCGTCAGGGAAGCAGTGAGTCCACCGTTGCCTGCTCCGATAATAATTGTATCATAGTCTGCCATGGGTTTTCTCCTAATTAGTTGTTTTCCTCTTTAAGCTTCCTGCGAATAATTTTTCCGACGATTGAAGTCGGAAGCTCTTCACGGAATTCGATCTCCTTCGGACGCTTGTATCCGGCCAATGTATCCTTGCAGTATTCCAGGATCTCCTCTTCAGTGGCGGTAACTCCCGGTTTAATATGAATAAAAGCTTTGACCTTTTCGCCGCCTTTTTCATCAGGAATCCCGATCACTGCCGCCAGAGCTACTTTAGGATGGGAAACTAGCGCATTTTCTACTTCAGCTGGATATACATTGAAGCCGCCAACCAGAATCATGTCTTTTTTACGGTCCGTAATGAACAGATAGCCATCCTCATCGAAACGACCGATATCACCGGTTAGGAAAAAGCGATTACCATTGAAACTTCGAAAATCGGCTTCATTTGATTCAGGACGTTGCCAATACTCTTTCATCAATTGCGGTCCGCTTACGGCAATCTCTCCTTCTTCACCATCAGGCATATCATGGGTACCGGTGTCAATATCAACAATTTTAACCTCGGTGCCAATCGCCGGCAAACCCACTGAGCCGAACCGACGCCCCTCAATAGTTGTTGGATTTACACTGACGGGTATCAACTCGCTCATACCATATCCTTCAAAAACAACTGCCCCGGTTTTTTTCTCGAATCGCGCCACGGTTTCTGTGGGCAAAGGAGCAGCTCCGGCAAAGCAAGCAATGATTGAGCTTAAATCAATTGTATTGATCAGCGGATGATTTGTCAGTGCTGTAAAAATAGTGGGGACAGCCGGAATAAGCGTAACTTTGTTATGCTCGATCGCACGAAGCGCATCGGAGAATGGGGGTTTTCCCGCCCGTGGATCAGGGAGACAGACAACTTTGTTCCCGGTCCGACAAGGCCAAAACAAACTGGCCCACAACCCGAATATGTGATACCAGGGTAGAATTCCCAAGAAGCAATGGGCGCCGTTTATTCGTAATCGTTCCGGTTCTTCGCCTGAACTATGGGATATTAAACACCCTTCATGCAGACAGCCGGTGGCATACACCAGGTTCGCATGCGTCAGACAGGCTCCCTTGGGATGCCCCGTAGTACCGCTGGTATACAAGATCATAGCCAGGTCTTTAACAGGGTCCAGATCCAATTTAATTTGGAGGGGGGTTGCTGTTTTGATAATGTCATCAAAAAACAGGTGCCCTTCCTCATGCTGTTCAGCTTTGGGGATCTTCCCCAGTAATCCGCCCAAAAATCCCTTAACACGGGGAAGATACGATTTGATATTGCAAATCACCACGGTATCGACCCCTGTGTTATCGACGGCCTTTACCGCTGTCGGATAAAAATTGGGGTGGTCCATGCAGAATACCACCCTGGCGCCACAATCCCTGAGCTGAAAACTAAGCTCGTCAGCGGTATACAGGGGGTTGCATGTCACGCAAACAGCCCCTGCCTTTAAAATACCAAAGTAAACTTCCGGAAACTGGGGAATATTGGGCAGGAATATAGCCACGGGATCTCCTTTTTTCACCCCTTTGGAATTCAGGAACCCCGCTACTTTGTCGGCGGCATCTTTCACCTCCCTGAATGTTCTGGAAGCCCCCTGGAAGATGGTAAAAGTGTTATTTGGGTATTTTGCAGCCGCCTCGTCCAACATTGAAAATAACGGGACTTCATATCCGGTTATTTTGTGAGGAACGCCTTTGGGCCGGCTGGATTGGGATTGTTTTTTTGTATCCATTATTTCTCCTTTTCGTCAAATCATCCGCGGTTTTTCCGTACCGATAGGATGCCCGCCTCGGAAAGGTCGTCCCAGTGAACTCCATTTCAATCACTCGTATCCATACGCCTTCCATCGCGTTAGTACTTTGTTCTGAATATCCACCGGCCACATGGTATCGAAGGAGCTTCTGATTGGAACGTAGTCTTCCGGCCACTCACGAGGCCAACGGCAATCATAGACGACCTTGGTGCAAACCGCCGCTTCTTTTTCTTCGGGTTCGAGAAATGCAACAAGTGGCACGACGTATTGTTCCGGGAAACTCCGGGTACCGGTTTTGGTGTGGCAGCGCGTCGCAAATGCCCACAACA
>JAFDDL010000721.1 GCA_019310865.1 Deltaproteobacteria bacterium
AATCGAAGGATGGCTCAATTAAAGGAGAAACGTAAAGATGGCTGAAAAGATGACACATTATGAGCGCATCATAGCGGCATACAACATTGAAGAGGGGGATCGTGTTCCTTGCGCCCCCATCAACCTTTACATCATACCCTATCTGGCCGGCATGTCTATCAGGGAAGGCATCTTTCAGGCTGAGCGCCTGGTTGACGCTTACATTGAGCATAAAGACTTACTGGGGGATTCAGTTCACCCCTATATGACAGCCCATGACCATCTGGGGTTGTTGGGGAGGGCCGGCTGGGACCAGACCACCCTCGACTGGCGAGTTTTCGAGCATTTTCCGCCCGAAGGAAATGTTCCCAACCTGTACGAAAAGGATTTTATTGAAGATTATAACGATGTGTTGGAGCGGGGTTTTTCCACCATCATGTTCAATAAAAAGCTCGAAAACAATATTTTTGAGAAAAGCGTTGATGACTTCCTGTTTCACGAGTTTGAATACCCGGCTGAATATAACGCCTCATGGAAAAGGTTTGTAGAAACAACGGGCATCCCGCTGATGCTGGGTGCAAGGTCTTGCCATCCATTGGATCTTCTGCAGTACTACCGTGGCATCATGAATCTGACCATGGATATTTACGAACGACCCGATGAGATTCACAAGCTGATGGATGTCATGGCTGATTATGAAGCGGTTCGGGCCATGGATCGCGCAACCAAGATGGGCGCGGGTGAAGTACCGGGTGCGGAGACCATCTGCTTTATCAACGGGGCACCTCCTGGACTAACGCCTGATATATTTGATGCGTTCTATTTTCCATGCGCCAAGAAAATGATTGACCTGTGGATCAATCATGGATTCAAGGTTCAATGCCATTGGGATAACGATCTGACACACCATTTGAAGACCATTCGCAAGCTTGCCGATGGGGTTCCCAAAGGCCGTATTATAATGGACTTTGAAAAAACAAATATGAAACAGGCCAAAAAGGAAATCGGTGATGTGATTTGTCTTTATGGCAATGTGCCGTCCGCAATGCTGGTTTATGGCAGCGTTACAGAAGTTGAGGATTACTGCAAACAGCTTATCAAAGACTGTGCCGAAGGTGGCGGATTCATCCTGGCGGCGGAGTGCGAAACCCCCTGGGATTCAAAGCCCGAAAACATTCGGACCATGGTCGAAACGGCCAAAAAATACGGGCAGTATAAATAATGTCGATCCAGAAATCCTAAGAAACCCCGTCCGCATCGGGGATAGGGTCAGCGAATATCCTTCTCCGTCTTGCCGTCTTTGATAACGACCTTGATATTATCCGGATTCCCCAGAATCGATATATCCTCTAATGGGTTACCAGAGACGACGATCACATCCGCCAATTTGTCGGTTTCAAGGGTTCCGATTTGATCCGGCATGAGCATCAACTCAGAACCGATTTTCGTTGCCGACACAATGGCGTCCATGGGGCTGAGGCCCGCTGCGGTCAGCCGCTCGAATTCCATCCCGTTTTTTCCGTAGGGGCACATGGCCGGGTCTCCGAGAAAGTCCGCACCAAGACCAATTTTAACACCTGCCGCATGGGCTTTTCGAACCGATTCGTAATGCGCCTCGTAGGATGATTTTATCTTTGGAACGATCCAAGGCGGAATGGTATCGAGATTTTCCATGTACATGTGGGCGATGGAAAATGTCGGCACCAGGTAGGCACCGATTTTCAGCATCAGTTCGATACACTCGTCATCGAGAAATATCCCATGTTCGATGCTGATAACCCCACCCAAAAGCGCGTTTTTGATCCCCTGGGTGCCTTGGGCGTGGGAGGCCACATAGCTGTCATGGTGTTTTGCTTCCTGCACCAACACCTTGATTTCATCCATGTGATACTGGCAATGGGTGTTGACATCGCCTTGGGAGGTAATGCCGCCGGTGGTCATGATTTTCAGAAAGTTCGCCCCGGCCCGAAACTCCATGCGCGCTGCCAGCCGGCAGTCTTCGACCCCGTCGACGATATGGGCCATCCCAAGATCCTTGGCGAGGCTGACCGGAAGGCTCTGAAACAGGTCCCCGTGCCCGCCGGTTTGGGTCATGACTTTTCCACTTGAAGAAAGTCGAGGCCCTCGAATAACGCCCTTCTCGATGGATCCGCGCATCAGGTTTCCAAAACCACCCACATCCCTTGCGGATGTGAAACCGGCATCCAATAGCGCTGCACAGTCTGCCACTGCCTGGCAGGTGGCCGCCGGCACCGATGTTGTGTACCAGTCCAGGGGATTCACGGAGCCCAGACCGGCGATGTGGCAGTGCTGCTCGATTAAGCCTGGCAGTACGGTGCCGTCTTCGATTTTAACCACCGGTAGACCCGGCGCCGGCTTGACCGACTGTTCATCCCCGACGGCGGTAATTTTATTCCCGTCCAAAACAACAACCCCAGCCTCAACCGGCGCCGCTCCTGTCCCGTCGATCAGTCGACCCTTGATGACACATTTACTCATGATGATTGTCTCCTTTTTGGTTGTTAA
>JAFDDL010000722.1 GCA_019310865.1 Deltaproteobacteria bacterium
TGTGAATCAATCTGTACCGAAAAGTAACCGCCTCGGCACCGGGAATGTCACCAACCTTATCCCGCCATCTTTCGGTGAGCTCTGCGATGGGGAGGTTTCGATCTTCACTCTTGGTCAACATCAATGCGATATTGGCGATGTGCGAATCGGCGATGCCGCCGAAGTCCGACCCCGGACCGGACCCGCTGATTCCCCCTCCGGTCACCGCGTAAGTATGGCGCAATACACTGATCTGACCGGGCCGCTCCCCATCGATTTCCGCCACCGTCTCCATGGCCTTGTCAAGGATATGATTCTGTATACGTTCGGTTTCCGCCACTGGGGTTCCGGGCGGCATCTGGAGATTGACATTTACGATATCGCCTTCAATTTCCGGCATAAAGACAAACTTCACGATCCCGGCTTGGAACACGCCGATGGACAGAAGCACCACAGCGATGCAAACGGCCATGGTTGCGTATCGGTTTCGAACACAGACGCGAAGAAAAGTCTGATAGGGCCCGGTCACGAATCGGGAAAGTTGAATACCAACCACGTGATGAATCTTGTTGATCTTGCCGATCATCCGTCCGTTTGACCGCCTGGCTTTCCCATTGGAAAGATGCGCCGGCAGCACGAAAAGACATTCGATGAGCGATACCAGCAGAAGTGGAATCACCACCAGGGGCAAATTTTTAATGAAATTCCCCATATGCCCTTCAATGAAGCACAGCGGCATAAAGGCTGCCACCGTGGTCAAAATGGAAAAGGTGACCGGAATTCTGACCTCAGTGGCGCCGTCCACGGCGGCCTGGGCAAAGGGCTTTCCTTTTTGCCGATGGGAAAAGACGTTTTCTCCCACAATGATGGCGTCATCCACCACAATACCCAGGGCGAGAATGAAGCCAAGCAGCGAAATCATGTTCACCGACACCGCCAGAGTCGGCAGAAAAATAAAGGCGCCAAAGAAAGATATCGGTATTCCCAGCATGACCCAGAACGCCAGACGCACCTCCAGGAAGAGACCCAGTACGATGATCACCAGGATCAGGCCCAAAAAGGCGTTCTTGGTCAACAGGTTCAACCGGCTCTCCAGTAACTCCGATCTGTCGTTCCAGGTGTCCAACTGAATCGAGTCCGGCAGCATGGCGGATTTTTCCGTCACATAGGCTTTGACAATTTCTGAAATCTCCGTGGGTGTCTGATCCCCCACCCGAAAGACGTCCACGGAAGCGGCCGGTCGGCCGTTAAACCGGGCTTTCAGATCGAGTTCTTCAAATGTGTCGGTGACCGTGGCAATGTCCCCGAGGCGCACCCGGGTTCCGTCGGAGTCGGCGATAACGGTTATCTTTTTAAACTCATCTGCCCGGTAGCGCTTCTCCTTGGTTCGCAGCAAAATCTCGCCGCCCCGAGTTTTGATATTTCCACCGGGCAAATCGAGGGAAGCCGCGCGAAGCTTGGCAGCAACCGCATCGAGGGTCAGATTGTACTGCCTCAGGTTTTCTTCCGAAATTTCAACGGAAATTTCTAAAGGGCGCACACCGCTTAACGCCACCTGGGTGATCTGTGGATGTACCAGGAGCTCCTCTCGGATCAATTCCGCCTGTTCTCGAAGACTTCGCTCGCTCACATCACCGGAAACCAGTACCGAGATAACTTCCCGTTTCATCAAGATCTTGGTAATCACCGGCTTTTCGGCTTCCTCGGGAAAGGTGACGATGCGGTCCACCTCGCTTTTGATGTCCTGGAGAATCAGGTCCACATCCTCGCCGGAACTAATTTCCGCCATAACGCTTCCCATACCTTCGTTGGCCGTCGAATTGATCTCCTTGATACCGTCCACGCTGGTCAGGCTGTCTTCGATTTTCAGGACAATGCCCTCTTCCACCTCTTCCGGACCGGCGCCCGGATACGCCACCATGACCTGCACCCTGTCCAGGGAAATTTCAGGAAAGACTTCCTGCTTGATGTCAAACACCTTGATGATGCCGCCCACGATAAATATCATCATGAGCAAGTTGGCCGCCACATGGTTGCCGGCCATCCATCTGATCGCATTTTTCATGGGAGCACCTCCCTGTCTGCCTCTCGAAGCTTCATACCCGGAACGGCTCCGGACAGGCGGGTAAGCACAATCCGATCTCCGGCGGAAAGCCCGGATTCGATCAGAATGTCCTCCATCTCTCGGTGAAGCACCCGGACTGGTCGAATCTCAAGAAGACTTTCGGTATCAATAACCCACACCGTGGAATCCGTTCGCAGGGCATTGGCGGGGATGGCAAAAACGTCCTCGACCGATTTTCCAAGAAGCCATACCGCCACGAAAAGACCCGGCGCCAGATCCAGCCCGGGTCGGTCCTTCCGACCCATCAGGCTATACGGATCGGTCACCCTTACCACTAGTTGAGCCATCCGTCCCCGGGGATCCACCTCACCCAGGCTCCGGACAACCCGTCCCGGCCAGGTATGTGTTTTGGCGCCCACCGCCAGACGAACCTCGGCCGGCGATCCTCCATCGCGTGAC
>JAFDDL010000723.1 GCA_019310865.1 Deltaproteobacteria bacterium
AGGTAGCAATGGCTGCACTGGATCGCGGACGCATCAGTGTTGCGAGTGGTGCTGTTGGTTTAGCCCAGGCCTGTTTCGACTGTTCAGTCGAATATGCCAACCAGCGCGTTCAGTTCGGGAAGGCGATTGCCGAATATCAATTGATCAAAGGCGCCATTGCTGAAATGGTGTCCTTAACCGAAGCCGCACGCCTGATGGTGCGGCGGGCGGCCTGGCTGAACGATCAGGATCGTCCCTTTACCCGGGAGATAGCAACGGCCAAATATTTTGCTGGTGAGGTCGTGGTGAAGGTGGCCGGGATGGCTATGGAGATCCATGGTGGAATGGGATACTCTTTGGATTTGCCGGTTGAAAAATACTATCGGGATTCAAAATTATATCAAATCGGAGAAGGAACGGCCAATATCATGCGCATATTGATTGCAGACGATGCACTGGGATTAAAAAAGGCCAATCGCAAGCGGCTGCATGTGCCTAGTGAATTTCGGATTAGCGAGTAACGAGGAGCATCAAGCGAATTTGAAAAAGCGGCATGCCGGGAGAATATTTTGATGACAAAGGTATTAGAAGGGATCCGGGTTTTGGATTTTGGACGCGTCATTGCAAGTGCATATTGTGGCACGCTCCTAGCGGATATGGGTGCTGAAGTGATAAAAGTTGAGCGGCCGGGAGGAGAATTTGACCGAAAACTGGGACCCTTCACACCCGGCGGCCAGGCCATCGTTTACGAACTCATCAACCCATGCAACAAGAAATCCATCACCCTCAACATCCGTCATCCCAAGGGCAAAGAGATTTTAGATGAATTGGTCAGGAACTCGTCGATTATCATCTCAGGGTTCACTCCCAAAGGCAATCAGTTAATGGGTCTGAATTATGAACGCTTGGAAAAAATTGACCCGGCCGTTATCCTGGTAGCCATATCCGGTTATGGTCAAAATGGCCCCTATGCCGACCGGCCCGCTTTCGATGCGATCGCACAGGCGGAATCCGGTGCCATGAGTTATACGGGCTTTCCGGGCGGGCCACCCGCGAGATCAGCCGTTCCGTTTGCCGATTTTGGAACTGCTATATTGGGTGCCTATGGTGCCATGCTGGCCTTGTTTCATAAAGAACGAACCGGTGTCGGCCAGTTAGTGGATGTCTCATTAATGGATACGGCTTTTGCGTTTGTCGCCGGCATGGGCGTTATCGCGGAATACACCTTGCTCAACCAAATTCGACCGCAAGTTGGAAATAACTCCTTTTACAACTATACAGATTCTTTTGAGGCCAAGGACGGCTGGGTTGTGATCAGCGCCATTGGTGATGAAATTTGGCAAAGATTTACTGCTGTCATTAAACGGGAAGATTTGCTGGATGATGATAGATTTCGCAGCGATTACAATCGATTCGTAAACCGCCATCTTATCCGTCCAATAGTTGGCGACTGGGTTGCAGAGCGCACCATATCCGAGGTGATCGGGCTGCTGGAAAAAAATCGGGTACCTTGTGGCAGAGTGAACACTGCCCGGGAATTAATCAATGACCCGCATCTAATAGCTCGGGAAATGCTTGTCAATCGACACTATCCCGGAGTGGGTACCGTCCCGCTTCCGGGGGTTCCCGTAAAGCTTTCAGAAACGCCGGGTAAAATTGAAACCAACGCCCCTCACCTGGGTGAACACAATAAAGAAATTTACTGCAATATGCTTCACTATTCCCAAAAGGACCTGGATTCTATGCGCCGTGAGGGTGTGATTTAATTAACTTCCCAGATGCAAATTTGTGCCTGGAGTGTCTGAATTGCAGATTCATAGATGAACCTTTGCTATAATTCTGACAAGATGTTATATTTATCTTTCTTTTCATTCGCTTGTGGGCTTATTTTTTTACTATGTCGGTGGTGCCGTATGATTCTTTGCTCGCTCGGGCAAATCTTCCAGCTTATCCTCTGTCAACGACAGCGCCTTGATAATTTTCCGGCGCACCACTGGCGCCGAAGTCACTAAGCTCCTGAAAATTCCATATGAGTTTCACGTTCGGATCCATGTCGGGTATCATGCCCTCGGCACGATCTATATCACAAAGTTCGGGGAACATAGCGAGGGCGATAGACATTTCACCTTCACCACCATGGCCCATTCCGTTCCAGATCTCGAACGTGTCCTTGGGTAAAAGATCCCCTGCTGTCATCCACCAGGCATCAAGTACAGCCAGACGCATATCCGGGAATTTCAGCTTGATGTCCCGAGCGGCAAGCTCAATGGATGGGATATTCCCATCGTGCCCGTTGATGATCAGGACTTTCTGGATTCCCCAATATAATAGGGATTCCAGTACGTCCTTAACCACTTCGATAAGTGTCTGATTCGAGAGGCTGACACACATTGCCTTATGCCGGTAATGCTGACTCATACCATACCATAACGGTGGCACCACAATGGTGTTCTCGAGTCGCTCAGCCACTTCCAGAGCAAGATTGTGGTGCCACCGTTAGGAGTTTTGTCGTTGTCATTGCTGATCTCCTTATTACTCAATATAAGTTGTCAGATCTCTTAAACGCAAACGATCCAGGTTTTTACTTCCCAGCTTTAACTTACCGTCTCTTATTTCCCGGACAATATTCACCACCTGATCATTGACTGGGGTCGCCACACCGACTTTCCTTGCTTTTTCAATCAATAAGCCATTGAGCGTCTCTATCTCACAGGGGCGGCCGGAACGAAGATCCTGGAGAATGCTGGGAATCCCGTCATGCTGGCCCAAGAATTCTCTGACCGCTTTGAATACTGCGTCTTCACCGTATTTAAGATTATTCACAACCATGTCTGTCCAGTATGTTTTAATGCCCAAGGCTTTTGCCGTAAATGCCCCTTCAATGATGATCGAGAGCATGGCTCGGAAAGCTTGATCATTGTTTCTGACCTTTAAAAACTCACCGTCTACGATACAGCACATGGTGGACTGCCCCACATTGAACAGATATTTATCCCACCGGGTGGTATCGAGATTAGAAGTGATTTTGGTCCAACCCACATTGGTTAAAATATCTCTTATGGTTTTGATGCGCGCTGAGACGCTGCCGTCCAGCTCCCCGATATAAAATCCCATAGACTCTTTGGACATCGGCATATGGGATACCCCCAGCCCGGTGAGCTCGGCCGCAAACATTACCGTACCGCCCAAGGTCTTTTCTTTGCCCACAAAGGAAATGACCGATTCTTCGGGCAAGCCGTTTTGAAGGGTTAAAAAGGCCGAGTTTTCATCCATATGCTTTAGCACAGGTGGAATGGCGAACTCGTTGTGAATAGTCTTTGCAAGGTAAATTACCAGGTCGTAGATGCCGTCCATTCGGTCCGGTGTAACCGCCTTGACCGGTGTATTAAAATTCATGCCGCCGGTTATGGTGGCGCCTTTTTTATTTAACGCGTTGACATGCGCCTTGTTGACA
>JAFDDL010000096.1 GCA_019310865.1 Deltaproteobacteria bacterium
TGAAGGAGAATGGCCACATCCTGCTCCAGTGCTATCTTCTCAATACCGTCTTTGAGCATGTTGCCCAATTTTTCGATGTGCCTGAATGCCGCCCCGTCATCCTTTTCGAGTTCTTCGATCGTTGCGGTCACGGCTGCCATGGCCAGGGGATGACCGTTGTATGTTCCGGCCGCAACCACATCCGTTTTGGTAACGACATCCATCACCTCCCGCTTCCCGCAAAATGCGGAAACCGGGATCCCCCCGCCAATGGCCTTTGCCAGTGTCGTCATGTCGGGGGTAACACCAAAATACCCCTGGGCGCCTTTGAGTCCGATACGAAATCCGGTCAGAACTTCATCAAAAATCAGCACGACCCCATACTGTGTACAAAGATCGCGAACGCCTTCCAGGTATCCCGGCTCCGGCATGCAGCCACTCAGGTTCACCATTGTCGGCTCCATGATAACCGCCGCAATATCGTGGCCGTATTTATTTAAAAGCGTCTCCAAAGCCGCCGGATCATTCCATTCGATCATGTAACCGTCTCGGAGCGCATGCCTGGCCCTACCCTCTGTATGAGAAATGATGGAGAACTGATCTTCTTCAATCTCACCAGGCACCGGTACCGGATTTTCACGATCGGTTACGATCCCGCCGAATATATTATCCAGGCAACCATGATAATGGCCGTTGAATCGAACAAACATATTTCGGCCGGTATACCCTCTGGCGACGCGTAAGGCATTATAATTGGCCTCTGTCCCCGAACAGGCAAATCGCACCAAATCGGCCGACGCAATATGATCAACTATTTTCTGTGCCGCTTTTACATCCAGGTTGTTACCATCGGACATATAAAGCCGACGGACCTGTGTTTCGATGGCATTTTGAAGATGTTCATTTCCGTGTCCGAGAATAACGGGGCCGGAACCAAGAGCGTAGTCAATATACTCGTTTCCATCCATGTCATAGAGCCGGGCACCTTCCCCATGGGTCATATACACCGGATGATACCCCTCATCCTTCTTATAATTGCTCTGGACAGCGCCAGGAATTATTTTCCCGGCATACGCCGATAGTTCATCCGATTTTGGTGTTTGATATATTTCCATTTTTCCGCTCCGAAACAAAATCCACGCCATGGGTTTTATTTGGTTTACTCCAGTCCTTTTCCATATCGTCGGCGATATCTTTAAGTCCAAGCTGCTCAAGCAATTTCCGGGTGGGTATACCCGTTTTTGGATCCCAGCCCCTCAGTTTGTAAAATTCCGTCTTCATCTTCTCCATTTTTTCAGGATCGGCTTTTTCCCCTCTATATTTTCCGTCAGGCATAGGTTCATAAAATCGCTTCGGCAATTTGTCGTCATCCCTTGTCAAACCCTCTCTGATCTCAAAGGCCCTTTCCAAACACCGTGTTCTATCAGTCGCCGCTAAAAATGCTTCGTGCGTTAGCGAAACGCCTTTTCCTGCGTTATAAATATCGACAACAAACTGTGACTCCAGTGTATTTGACCCCTGATAACCAAAGTGTTTGCAAAATCCCAACATGTCGCATGCAGAAACTTCATCTTCACAATGGACCATGAGCGCGGCTTTTCCTTCGTACTCGGTAGGGATGAGGCCTTTATCTGTACCTGAAATTTCTTTTGCATGGGCCACTGCTTCAGCTAAAAATGCTTCCGCCTCATCCTTTTCCAGCATTGCAACAAAATCAGAAGTTGATTCAGAAGGAACTTCACCCCTTAAATAATCTCCTCTTGTGCCGACCGATGCAGCTAAAAGAACCCCTTTCAATGCCCTTGGATCATAAACTTCAATGGCAAGCCCCTTGGTATGAACGAAGTAATCCGCCGTCCCTTTGCCGAACCTGTCTGCAATCACATCATAGTTCTCGGCAAGCAGATCACCGATTCCTTCCCGAAGGCTGATTTTATTGATGATATCGATGATGGCCCGACGGCTTCCCCACTCCATGGGGATTCCGTCCGTATCCTTTTCTGTAATCAATCCTCGCTGGTGCAACTCCATCAACCAGCCGATTATTCCCGCCACCTGGCAGACATCGATGCCGGTCTTCTGGCATAATACCGTGGCCTCAAACCATAAATCCACATCCGGATTCCCCACAATGGTATTCAGCTCCTGGTATTGCGCACACTTTGCCATGCCACCGCCTAAACCAGGCACTATGAAAGTGTCATTGCATCCTAGGCCACAACCGAAACAGGACACTTTCCCCTGTAAATATTGTTCATAGTATCCCTGCAGTCTAAAATTCTCGAAATCCGGACGCGTTACTGATTGCCAGTTGTTAAAGGCCATTTTTCCTGATTTGTACAATTCATCATGATTGACAGCCCATCCTTTTTCGGAAATCATCTTGCTCATTGGGTCCTCTTTGATCATTTTCTGGGCTTTTTTACACAGTTCAACAAATTCTTTCGGCTTTGCCACCTTCACGCCATTGGTGCCGCGAACCGCGATGGCCTTCAGATTTTTCGAACCCATCACAGCACCCATTCCGGTTCGGCCGGCCGTATTATTCGGCCCCGTTGCAACGGTAGCGTATCGGACCCTGTTTTCTCCTGCAGGTCCGATACAAACCACCTGAACATCCGGATCCATCAATTCTTCCCGTAAAATGGCCTGGGTTTCCCATGCGTCTTTTCCCCAGACACTTCCGGCATCCTTGATTTCAACCGTTTCATTATCAATGGAAAGATATACCGGCCGGTCTGCTTTTCCTTCCAGAACAACCATGTCATACCCTGCATATCTTAACTCCACGCCCCAATACCCACCAAAAGAACTGGCACCATTCAGGCCGGTCACCGGAGACTTGGATCGAATATGGGTTCTTCCGGCTCCCGGCACCAGCGTTCCGGTAAACGGTCCGATGCTGATATATAGCTTATTCTCAGCACTGAGCGGATCCACAAGGGGGGGCACCTCATCGTAGAGCAGTCTGGCGTCAATCCCCCTGGCGCCGATATGTTTTTCTTCATACTTGGCCGTTGGCTCGGTGCGTATTTTCCGGTTTGTCAAATCCACTCTCAATATCTTACCGGCTGTTAGATAAGCCATTTTTCCCTCCGATTATTCTTATGTTTAATAAACGACTATTTAATGTGGTCCCTTACCATTATAATTGCGCATGCCGTTTGATCTGATCTCAGGTGGTTAAAGGGGCGTCATGCCGGGGGACAGTTTTTTGCACTCTCGTGGCGGGCAGTACGAGTACCAGGCTTAATGCAAAATGTCCAAGCATGATCCATAGCAGCGTGCTATAGCCGTGACCGACAACCAGACTCGCCAGACCCGGGCCCACAAACATTCCCAGGCTGAACATCACGTTTGCCGTTGCCACCAGCCGTCCCGATGGATCGGCTTCAGCGGTTATCCCCATGTAATAACATGAAACAAAGCTAATGGCCGAGGTGAAAAAGAACGCCGCTGATGTAAAGGTCACCATGGTGATGTCGATGATGACCGCTGCCAAACTCGCCATAATCAGGCTCAGGCCGATAGAGACAGGAATGGTTCTCCCGAATCGCGTTCCAATCCAGGCGGCCAGCAAGCCGCCCAGCATGCCGCCGATCTGGCTTAGCGATAGACTGAGCCCGACTTTCTCCACCGGGATTCCCGCAGAAGTGCCTACCCGATCCCAATAGGTCCACAAACCGGCTTCACCAGCTGCCATCAGTATGTAAGCAAAAAAAACCATGATGATCGGCAGGGTCATTAATCGGGTGAGTGGCTGTGAACCGGCCAGATTTTGATCCGCTGAGCGGGCGCTTCCGGGGAGCCATACCAAGGCAATGAGTCCGAGCAATGAAAGTGTTGCGATGCAACAGAACACGCCCTGCAGGTTAATGCCCTGCAAGAGATGCGGTAGCGTGTAGAGTCCGATGGCCCCGAGGGTGAATTGCGCACACCACAGCATCCCGAAAAACGGATCCGGATCCTTGAATTTTGCAACATACGCGGCAATCGAACACCATATCAATCCCGAGCCGATCCCTCCGGCAAGCCGAAGCCCTATCCAGGTGCTGTATGACTTCATAACCGCGCAAGTGCCGTCAGCGGACAATAACAGGAGGAGGCCAAGCAAAATGGATCTTTTCAGGTTCCAGCGATGAATCGAGAGGCTCGCCCCGAGCGTGACTGCGAAAAAGCCGAACATATGCACTGTTGCCACCCACCCGGCCTGGGCGTCGGAGAATGAAAGATGATCGACCATGGCACCGACCAGTCCCGGCATCATTATAAAAAAGCTGAAAGCCGCAACATTTAATGAGATTAAAACGACTCTCGTCTGGAGCATCGATGTTTTATTCTTCTCGGAATTATCTTGGCTTTGTTGGCTCATTCGTCACAATCCTTATTGCTGGGCAGCTTTATCTTTGAGCGATTTTACAACCACTGCGATCCCTTTGCGCTTCTGTTTCATATCAAGCTTGTCTGAGCGGATATACTCCAATGCATCAAAGGGACAGATCTGGACACATTCGGGCTCTCCCATGCAAAGATCACATTTTGAGGCGATTTTTTCGACATGGTCCACCATTATTCCCCCGAAGGGGCATGTGTAAGCACAGCGCCGGCACCCCAAACATTTATCCCCATCGACCAGTTTTGCACCCGTATCCGGATCCCGGGATATGGCATTAACCGGGCAAACCGCCATACAGACAGCCTCTTCGCATTGCTGGCAGCCGGCAGGGACATTGGTAACGATCCCATCGGTCTCGGTTCTGATCGCCCGTATCCTGGACCTGGCCGGGTTAAACTCTTCGTGATGCGAAAAGGAACACACCAGCTCGCATAACCGGCATCCTCGGCAGAGTTCATAGTTTGTTGAAATCAGATAACTGTAGCTCATATCGACATAACCTTTCGCTTGATTCCGGGGGCTTTTCCGTCCGGAAAGGCCCCCTTGGATTTTATTTTGCCATCTTCAACACACCTTTGAGGCTGACATCCCCGAGCTGATAGTTCGCCGGGATACCGTATTCGATGGAAAAATTGCTTTGCTCGTCCACATGATCGGATGCGATGAAATACCCGCCGACGTTGGCAATTATGCCGGCCTTCGGGATAAAGCATTGATGCCACCAAATCGATCGGTATAGCCGGTCCTTCTGGTCATAACAGTCCGTGACGGGAATAAAAAAGGTCTCTTTGTCCATAAAGATAATCCGTTTGCTGTACACGTAGTTTTTGTCCAACTCCGTTACCAAAATCGTATAAATCGGACGTCGCTCCAGCTTCGCGTTTTTAAAGGCATATCCGTCCTTGCTGTCCACATACTCATCGCCGATCTCCTGAAACGCTACGGTTAAATATTCCCGGTCCTCGGTAATCTCAAATTTCATGGGATAACGATCCGGGGTCATTTTCTGAGAAAAGCCTTGGGTGTCATCCATAGTCGCATTCTCCCCCGGTGCCGAATCCTGGGTATCGGTGGCGCTGAGCTTTCGGATTCGTCGTATGGAAGGTACCCACATTAAAGACTGATCGAGCGTTTGGGGATCATTGAAAGTAGTGATGTGCCAAACCAGTCCCTTTACGTCCCGAGGTGAATTATATACGGCTGCAGCGATGCTCTTTTGCGATCTTTTTTCCGCCGCTGCGGAAACCCAGCCGTATGGCTCGAATAAAACCCGACCGTGTGCCCGTAATCCAATGACCTCGATAGAATTGTCACTCTCCGTTCTCAGATTTTTATTAAACCCGAAGCCCTTGATATACCATGCCTGATCACCCCCCCAGTTGCTGTACTTGGATAGATGGTTGTAGATAAGCTTGCGGGCCTTGTACTTACCTTCAGGCTGCGGGAAAGGGTAGCCGGCCATCCAGGTTTCGGCTATAATAAAGCCGTCCTTGTCGAGTTTGGCTTTGCCTTTGTTTTTACGTGTTGCCTCGGCGATGGGAAGCCCCCAATAAAGCTGCCGCGTGGGGATAATCTCAAATGCCTCAATGGCGCAGACATAGGGAGGGCCGGGGTTTCGGAGACGGAGTTTTAGCGGTGGGATTAACAGTTCATTTAATCCCGGTTTGTTTTTTACATCGGCAAGGGTGTATTTACCGGGTGTGATCTCCGGGGCGATCTGACCGACAACCTCCGGCGCCTTGAACCCCACCAGAGCGGACCAGACGTCCTTCATCTCTTGCACGTCATGGGTCAAATGATTCCAAAATTCCGGCGGCAATACGGCGCCAGGCCCGTAATTTTTCTGAATCGGCCGGGGATCATCGATTGATTGCTTCTGCTTCAAGACGGTATCCATCCTGGGGACATAGGTTTCCGGATCGGGCGGGGTATAAGCCGGTACGGCTGAAGCGAACATTACCGCCGCCGTGCACAAAATCACACTGTATGCCAAGCATTTGCCAAGTGGTCTCATAATGGGTCCTCCTGATGTTTTGCGGGGTTACATACCGCTTAGAATTGATAGGTTATTGAAAAATTTACATGGTCCTTGTGCCTGAATGTTTCCAGTCCATAGCCGGTGCCCTTGAGTGAATTTTTCACTGTCTCAACACCCACCCACCCGACAGAGAACGACCATGAGTCATTGTAAAGATAACTAACGCCGGCCATAAAAAATTCATCCTCGGTGGTAAAATCGTGAGCCCAATAGAACCACGTCGTGAGCCGCGAACGAAGATAATACGTCTCCATATAAAGATCGAAAGTGTAGTTATCTTCTTCCGGGTACCAGGCCAGGCCCCTGGCCGGATAATCGAGTATCTTCCGATGGAAAAACTGGGGAGTGACGTAAATTCCCGACTTGGGATTGATCCATGGGATGTTCACCTTCCAGTCGACGGCGATACCCCAGAAAAATTCATCGGTTTCCACCAGGCTCGCTTCATCGAAATCTGAATAGATGTTATCAAGGAAATAAGCCGCTTCCAGCCGGATTACCGGCGTCTGACCACCTAAAGCTGATAGCGATAGCTTAGTAAGCTCTCGGGTAAAGGTGGCGCCAAAATATTGTTGATCGTGATAAGTGCCATTGTAAACGATATGAAGGGTCGGCAGGCCGTCGTGCGGCGAGATATCCATATCGGTGAAAAGACCCTCGATGGTTGCGTCAAAATCCGCCAGCGGCATGGGCGAATTGGATATACCGTCGAAGTACAACAGCGTGATCAGGCTGTCTTTGACATTTGCCTTTAACCGAAATCCCCATTCCTGGGCGTCGGATCCCGACGGTTCATGGATATTTTCAATATTGGAGCCCAAATGTACAATGAATCCATCCCCGAAATCGATATCCGCACCCGGCGCCCAGATGCCCCCGACTTCATTTCCAACGCCCAATCCCTCATCACCACGAAATTCGACATCGGGATTGAAGATGAACTCCAGCCCGAGGTCGTACAACCATCCGGATTCAACCGGCACAAAGTATTCCACTTTGGCCAGCCAGATGGGAAGAATGATCGATTCAAACTGCACATCGGTAAATCCGCGCCTGGAGTCGAGGGGATTGATTTGGTCGGTGATTCGAAGTCCATCCATCTCTCCCCAGGAGACAATTTGCTTTCCAAGCCGAATATTCCAGTTGCCCGGGGTGAAGGTGACGTGAAACTCCTGTAACATATCTTCCTGATCGTCCAATACAAAAAGCTCATCACGGCCATTATCGAACCCTTTTCGGTTCCATTCGCCGTCATCGGATAACAATTCATAGGCCCAGTCCACATCGAGCATACCGGAAACAAAAAACCGGAGATCCGAAGTGGGCCGGTAGTCGGCCTCGAGGATGAACTGAAATGTCGCCTGCTGCAAACCAGACTGAGTGTCGTAGACATCCTCATCTTCCAGGCTATAGCTGATAGCCTGTTTTATCGATCCGGTCAGTTCAATGGGATTTTCACCCACATCGATTTTGATTTCCGCCATGGCGGGTGTTAGGGAAAAAACAAGCACCATCATCAAGGCAATGGAAAAACCCAAACGCTTTCCTTTTAAACATGACTGTGGATTTGAAACGATTTTCATTTTCTTTCCTCCTTTCGAATTCGGTTTATGTTACTGGTGAACTCATGTACCGTGTCTGTGGCTGTGTGGCCCGAAAACAGCATGATTACCACCTCCTTTCCATCGTTAGGGGCTTACAAAAAAATTCGCATTTCCCGGCTGTCGTTAAGGGGCATATGCCCTCTCTTCCAACTGACACGCTGCAGCACGTCGTTTCATAAAATTCGGCTTGATCAGACAGATTAAAAACGGATGCAGCGTCATGGCCGCCACCATGTTCGCAAACAGCAGCATGGAGAGGAAGAATCCCATCTGCGCCTGAAACTTGAGCCCGGAAATGAAATACCAGAGCACCAGCGGAAAGATCAGGGTCACGCCCGTGAAAACGATCCCCTTTCCGGCAGTGCGCACCGCCGTCAACACCGTCTCCGGGTAGCTGTTATGGTTGCCGTACTCCTCCATGCACCGACTGTAGAGATAGATGGCAAAATCAACCCCCACTCCGACGCCGATGGCCGAACATGGCAGGGTATTGGGCGTGAGGCCCACATCGGCATAGGCCATGTAGGTAAACGCGATCAGGTTCGACAAGATAAGCGGAATGGCCAGCATCAGCCCGGCCACAAAGGACCGGAAGGCAATCGAGCACATGATAAAAATGGCGACCAGCACCAGGGCGTCCATTAGGGCATGGGTGCGCTTCATTTCCTGGTTCAGGGCGATTTCCATCCCGATGCGACCGCCGGCCAGCTTGAATTCACCCAGATCGGTTTTGGCCGGGTGGGTTTTGAAATAATCATAGGCGGCATCCCGAATGCGAAGGATATTGTCCGATGTATGGTCAGCGAAAAAAAGCGTCTCCTGCGTTCGCTCCATGGTCGGATCCATGTAAAGGCTCAGGGTCGACTGGCCGACATCCATTCTCAAATACCCCAGCAATCCGATGACCTCTTCATGGTTGCTGGGCAGTTGGTAGCGCAAGGGATGGCCGTCGCGTAGGCTGTAGTTGACCAAGGCGACCATGTTGATAATGGAATCGGAAGTTTTGTAGATATCCGGCAGGGCATTGGCCATGTGCTCTTCAAAACTTTCAAAGGTTCTCAGCACTGACGGATCATAGACCGAATCCTTTTCCCCCTCGAAATAGAGCGTAAAGTCTTCGGAAGACGCTTTGAATTTTCCGTTGATTAGCGCCTGGTCCACGTTGTAGGCACTGTCGGGCCAGAGGATGGACGAGCCGGGCGACGGATCTCCCACCTTCAGCTTGGTGATCTGCCAGGCGCCCAGCACCAGGACAAGGGCCACCACGGCACATATCACGATTCGCCCGGAACCGATGGAAAAGCCGGCCGCTCGCATGTTCAGCCGCCCCAGCCAGCCGCTGTCGTCAGGGTCATGGATGCGAATTTTTTCCCGTTTTACCGGCACGTAGCTGCACACAACCGGCACCATGATGCCGGATAGCGCGATGGTGAGCATCCAGAAACTCATAATCACCGCAAGCTGTTGCATGAGAACGATTTTGGCCACCGCCAGCACCAGAAATCCCACCGCATCGGTGAGCACCGCGGCGGCATTGGGTTTCCACATAGCCGCAACCGTGTTGTACGTGGCGGTGGTCACATCGCTGCTCGCTTGGAATTCTTCCAAATACCGATGGGTAATCTGCACCGAGTTGCTCAGCATTCGAGCGCCCACCAGAAAAGCAAGCACATACAATAATGGGCTGAAGTTCATCTGGATCCAGCCGGTAAAGCCCAACCCCAGAAGCGTGCAGATGGCCAGCATGACCATGGGGGCGACGATCCCGGCCAGATTGCGGAAAATACCCCATAAAATCAGCATCATCATCCCCACGCTGATGGCAAACACCATATACATCTGGTACTTGAAGCTGTAAATCCAACCCATGAGCATGGGGAAACCGATAATATGAATAGTGGTGTCGGCATCCGAATATCGCTCTGTCAAACCGCGCATCAACCC
>JAFDDL010000097.1 GCA_019310865.1 Deltaproteobacteria bacterium
AAGCCGAGCTACCGGAAGAGGGTCTGTTGCTGCCGAAGAAAGGGCTCAATGAAATTAATAAATTTCTGGATATTAAAGGTCCCGTTCGCGTCGGCATCGAGCATAATCATTTCGTTTTAAAAAAAGAAGCTGAAACGATTATCGCCCGTCTGTTGGAGGGGGATTTTCCTGATTACACCGAGATTATCCACCGAGAAGGTGGCAATATTATTGAAATTGATAAGTTTCAATTTTTTATGATGCTTAAGCGAATGTCCATTCTATCCTCCGAGGACTATAAGGCGGCTATTTTTAATTTTGAGAAGGAAAGAATATTAATATCAGCAAGTAATCCAGATCTTGGAGAGTCTAAAGAAGACATGGATATCACGTTTGAGGGTGATCACCTGACCATTGCCTTTAATCCGAAATATTTTATGGACGCCATCAACATCATCGAGAGCGATACGGTTTTGCTCTATATTGCTGATGAGGAGAGGCCCTGTTTACTGTTGGATAAACAAGACGATAGCTTTGTGAGTGCTATCATGCCGATGAGAATATAATGGAAAATAATATTTACGACGAAAGCAGCATTGATGTACTTGAAGGCCTTGAAGCGGTGAGATTGAGACCGTCGATGTATATCGGAAATGTTGACGTAGAAGGGCTCCATCACCTGGTTTATGAGGTTGTGGACAATAGTATCGACGAAGCCATGGCCGGTGTATGTGACACGGTTGGTGTGACCATACAGCTCGATGGCAGTATCAGTGTAATTGATAACGGCCGCGGAATACCGGTGGGAATCCATAAAACGGAAAAGATTCCGGCAGTTGAAGTGGTTCTCACAAAATTGCATGCCGGTGGAAAATTCGACAATGACAGTTATAAAGTATCCGGCGGACTTCATGGTGTCGGAATATCCGTTGTCAATGCGGTTTCCGAAGCCCTCACCGTTGAGGTTTATCAGGATGGAAAAATTTATCGGCAAACTTTCGAAAGGGGAGTCAAAACCAGCGAGCTTCAAGTTGTTGGGACCACTGAAAAAAGGGGTACCAAAATCAGTTTTATGCCGGACACATCGATATTCAACATGGTTGAATACAGCTTTGAAATTTTAAGCAGACGGCTTCGGGAGTTGGCCTTTTTAAACAAGGGCGTTCACATCAGTATCGAGGATGAGCGAACGGATGAAAAAAAGGAGTTCCTGTATGAAGGTGGTATCACCTCCTTTGTGGAATACATCAATCGACGCCGTACCGCACTGCATGAACCGATCCTGATCGAGGGGAGACGAAATGATGTTCAGATCGAAATATGCATACAGTACAACGATACGTTTACCGAAAACATTTTTTCATTTGCCAATAATATCAACACTGCCGAGGGGGGGTTTCACCTGATCGGGTTCAAGGCGGCACTCACTCGAACCATGAATCAATATGCATCCAACGGCAATTTGCCTAAAAATCTGCAGACCAAAATAGGTGGTGATGATATTCGCGAGGGCATCACAGCGGTGATCAGTCTTCGGTTAAAAAATCCGCAATTCGAGGGACAAACCAAAACGAAGCTGGGAAACAGCGAGGTCAAAGGACTGGTTGAGTCCTTGATGAACGAAAAATTAAGTATATTCCTTGAAGAAAATCCGGCAACGGGAAAAAAAATTCTATCCAAGGCCATCGATGCGGCCCGGGCCCGAGATGCGGCCCGACGGGCAAGGGATCTGGCACGGAAACAAGGATCGCTCCTCGATTCCACACTTCCGGGAAAATTAGCAGAGTGCCAGGTTTCGGAGCCCGAACTCAGGGAATTATTCCTGGTTGAGGGCGATTCCGCAGGCGGTAGCGCTAAACAGGGCCGGGATCGAAAATTCCAGGCCATTCTGCCACTCAAAGGAAAAATCCTAAATGTGGAAAAAGCGCGTTTCGATAAAATACTGAGCAGCGAAGAGATTAAAAACATCATCACCGCCCTTGGCACCGGTGTCGGCAGTGAAGAATATAGTATAGACAAGATCCGATATCACAAAGTGATCATTATGACCGATGCCGATGTGGATGGATCTCACATTCGAACGCTATTGTTGACGTTCTTTTTTCGCCAGATGCCGGATATTGTGGATAAGGGCTTTCTGTATATCGCTCAGCCCCCACTGCTGAAGGTTGGAAAAGGTAGAAATGAGGTGTATTTAAAAGATGAATCAGAACTAAACGACCATGTTTTGAAGCGTATCAGTGGTCAACGAGTCGTCGTGGCCGGAGACGAGACACTCACGGATCATACCCTCTATCTGTTTTTATGTGATTTATCGGAATATTTTTCCCTCCTGACTATTTTGAGACGGCGGGGTATTCACGGCGATCTGGTTGAAATTCTCATCAAACACGGCGTTGTGGGAAAATCTTTTCTTAAGGAAAAAGAAAAGATGATCGGCCTTGGCGAAAGACTGCGTGACAAAGGTTATACCATAGGGGCTCTGTCTTGGAATGAAGAGCGTAAAGTCTATGATATGCTCGTCACCCCACCAAAACAGTCTAAAACAGCCCCAGGGGATCCGCCGCTTAGACCCCTAAAACTCGGAAGGGGATTTACCCACTCGAATCAGTATCAAAAAGCCCTGATTCTATACGATAAAATCTCAAAGTTCGACCATCCCCCATTTGAAGTTCGAATCAGCGATAAAGATAAAGAACCGAACCCGGTTACCATTCAAAGCAAAAAGGAATTGATTGACTATTTGCTCGAGGACGCCAAAAAAGGGTTGGCGATCCAGCGCTATAAAGGTCTGGGTGAGATGAATCCGGATCAGCTGTGGGAGACAACCATGGATCCTTTAAAACGGAACATGCTCCAGGTAAAGGTCGATGACGGTGTGGGTGCAGACGAAATTTTTACGGTTCTCATGGGCGACGATGTGGAACCGAGAAGAGAGTTTATTCAAAAGCATGCGTTGGAGGTGAGTGTCCTCGATATATAGGGTCCATCCATGCGCATTAAAAATCTATATTATGGGGTGTACGTGGAAACGGGATCACGTCCCGGATATTCGTGATGCCGGTAATGAGCATTATCAAGCGTTCGAAACCAAGGCCGAATCCACCGTGGGGAACACTGCCAAAGCGCCTGGAGTCAAGATACCACTCGTAATCTGAAACCGGCAGACCCTGATCCTGCATGCGGCGTTTTAATATATCCAATCGCTCTTCACGCTGGCTACCGCCAACAATTTCTCCAATTCCCGGAACCAGCACATCCATGGCCGCGACGGTTCGGTCATCTTTGTTGACGCGCATGTAAAACGGTTTGATTTCTTTGGGATAGTCATACACAATAACAGGTTTTTTAAAATGATGTTCGGTTAAATACCGTTCATGTTCCGATTGTAAATCATTCCCAAAGGACACATCGTAGTCGAACGTCTTCTTTGAAGCGTTTAACACGCATATGGCTTCGGCATAGGGCAACCGAACAAAATCGTTTTGGACAATCGTCTCCAATCTCTTCATAAGGGTTTTATCCACAAATCGAGCAAAAAGTTCCAGGTCGGCCTGGCAATGAGTGAAGGTATATTGGATAAGATACTGGATCAGCGATTCAGCCAGGTCCATATTGCCGGTCAAGTTACAAAAGGCCATTTCCGGTTCCAGCATCCAGAATTCGGCGGCATGGCGACGGGTGTTTGAATTTTCCGCTCGAAACGTGGGACCAAAGGTATAGACATCGCTCAACGCCAACGCAAACATTTCCACAGAGAGTTGTCCGGAGACAGTCAGGTTGGCCGGCTTTCCAAAAAAATCCAATGCATAATCGGTCTTTCCCTCGCTTTTGGGCAAGTTTTCCAGATCGAGCGATGTGACGCGGAACAATTCACCGGCGCCTTCGCAATCCGATCCCGTCAGAATGGGCGTATGAATATAATAAAACCCTCGTTCCTTAAAAAAGGTATGGATGGCAAGGGATAGCTCGGATCTCAACCTGAAGGCGGCCCCGTATTTGTTCGTTCGGGCCCGAAGGTGAGCGATGGATCGCAAATATTCATCCGTATGTCGCTTTTTTTGAAGTGGAAAGGAATCGGGGGCGGCACTGATAATGTCAATATTTTCGGCCGAAACCTCCCAGGCTTGCCCCTTGCCCTGGGATTTGATCAAAGAACCCGTTACTGCAACGGCCGAGCCGGTGCCTAGCTCCTTGATGAGTTGGTAATTCGGTAATGTATCGGTTGCAATTACCTGGATGTTTTTCAGGCAAGATCCGTCATTTACCTCGATAAACGAAAAGGTTTTGGCGGTTCGGCGGGTTCGAACCCACCCCTTGACCAATACGGTTTCCACCGGCTCCCGGGATGCAAGCAGGATGTGAATCTTGGTTCTTGAAACTGGGCTCTGGGTATTCAAAAATCCCCCCCCCCTATTAGCTATGGCCTATTTATTCAAATTGGGATATAATTCACTGTTGCGGTTTTGACAATTGATTCGCCGCCTGGAATTAACCCCTAACCAGTTAAATATATCTAGCATGCACATCGAAAGTATTCAAGATATCCTGTCCAGGGTTGAGCAACCCAGTCGGTATCTGGGGTCCGAAATCAACCGAATCCGTAAGAATCCGGACACAGTTCAACTCAAAGTTTTACTTGCTTTTCCAGATCTTTACGAAATAGGTACCTCCCATTTCGGCATTCAAATTCTATATCATGTATTGAACCGGGATTCGGACATTCTGGCGGAACGGGTTTTTGCACCCGGCCTGGACATGGCCAGAGAACTGAAAAAAGCCGGATTGCCTCTTTTCTCTCTTGAATCTGAAACACCGGCCGGAAGCTTCGATATTATCGGTTTCAGTCTCCTGTATGAACTAAATTACACGAATGTTCTGGCAATGCTCGATTTGGCCGGCATTCCCTTCCGGGCGAAAGACCGGACAAGGGATCATCCTCTGATCATTGCCGGCGGGCCATGTACATGCAATCCGGAACCGATGGCGGATTTTTTTGATGCCATGGTTATTGGAGACGGAGAAACGGTGGTTATGGACATGGCTCGGGCCTGGAAGTGTTGGAAAGCCAACGGGGGGCGAAAAATGGCGTTGCTGGAAGACTGGGCAGCCATTGGGGGGGTATATGTTCCACGATTTTACCACGCGCAATTTGACGCTAACGGATTTTGCACGCTTCGTCCGGATAAGAAACGGGTGGATAAGGTGCCGGAATCGGTTTCCCGTGCCGTGATTTCAGATTTGGGTAAGTCACCATTTCCAGATAAACCCATCGTACCCTTTTCTCGGCCTGTGCATGACCGGCTTCGTCTGGAAGTGGCGCGGGGCTGCACGCGGGGCTGCCGTTTTTGCCAGGCCGGTATGATTTACCGGCCGGTTCGGGAACGGACCCTTGACCAGCTGCTGAAACAGACCGAGAAGTCTTTGGCAGCCACCGGGTATGAAGATTTGTCCCTGCTTTCCCTGAGCACGGGAGACTACGGGTGCATCTTAGCGTTGATGCAAAAACTGATGGCCAAAGGTGAGTCGAACCATGTGGCGGTATCTTTCCCCTCCCTGCGAGCCGGCACCCTGAACCCGCAGCTTATGGAGCTGGTTAAAAAGGTCCGAAAGACCGGCTTTACCATTGCTGCTGAAGCGGGTAGCCAGCGACTTCGGGATCTCATCAATAAAAATATTGGAAGGCAAGATCTGTATAACACGGTTGAAAATGCGTTCCGATACGGATGGCAAGTGATCAAGCTGTATTTCATGATTGGTTTGCCGACAGAAACGCAGCAGGACCTTGCGGAAATGGTTTCACTGGTGCGCGAAATTCATAAAATACGAGGCCCAAATGGCAAGAAAGGAAAAATAAATGTCAGCGTGAACACCTTTATTCCGAAGCCGCACACACCCTTTCAATGGGCATCTCAGATTCCGGTGACCGAATCGCGGGAAAAACTCGGCTGGATAAAAGACAAACTGAGACTGCCCGGGTTGCATGTTAAGTGGCAAAACCCGGAGACCAGCTTCCTTGAAGGGCTCTGGGCCCGGGGAGACCGAACGTTGACGCGGCTGCTCGAAACGGCCTATGAGATGGGGTGTCAATTTGACGGTTGGAGTGATCATTTCAAAAATGATCGCTGGATGCGCGCTCTTGAAAGACAACAAGTGGACATCGATTTTTATACCACCCGGACACGGCAATTCGATGAACCGCTACCATGGGACCATATTGATTCTCGGGTCACCAAAGCATACTTGCAGAAAGAGTGGCACAAGGCAATTGCCGGAGAAGAAACCACGGACTGTCGAACCGGCGACTGCAGCAATTGTGGCGTGTGTGATTTTGAAACGATTCGACCCATTGTTTACTCAAACGTTGACCCCGGAGCTGCCGATAAAGAGGCCATATCGATCCGAGCGGATGAATTCATGAAAACGGTTCGGGTGAGATACGCCAAAACGGGCCCCGCCCGATTTTTTGGACATCTGGAAATGGTAAGTATATTTTTACGAGCCCTCCGCCGCGCCGCCATTCCTGTGCAGTATTCCCAGGGGTATCACCCGCTTCCGAAGATTTCTTTCGAGGATCCGCTGCCCATCGGCATTGAGAGCCGGGTAGAAACGTTTCGGATTCGGGTGCCGGGTAGTTTTCGCACAAACAATCTGGTTGCCGCGTTAAATGCGCAATTGCCTGAGGGACTTATCCTACGAGACTGCCAGGTGATGGGGGGAAAACCGCCCAAAGCCCAGAACTCGGCGCATGTATACACAGTGACCGCGCCTTTGATTCGAATTGATGAACAGGCCTTGACCCGATTTGAAGATGCCCCTGAATTTCCCATGCAGCGCCGGAACAAAAAGGGAAAGGTCATCACCATCGACCTGAAGGCGGTCGTCGAGAAATTGACCCTGCTGACACCCGGTCAGGTTGAAATGACGATTGTCAACGACCAGGGCCGGAAGGTGCGACCGGCTGCCGTTTTAACGCACGTTTTCAATTTTTCCGATGATGATGTCAAGGCTTGCCGAATTGTAAAGACACAAACCCGACAATAGGTGATTAAATGGATAGAAAGCTGGTCATAAATGTATCGGAGCATGAAACGCGAGTGGCCCATCTGGAAGACGGGACCCTCGCGGAACTTATGATCGAACGACGGGACGACACCAATATCGCCGGAAATGTATACAAGGGTAAGGTCTGCCGTGTCTTGCCGGGCATGCAGGCCGCTTTCGTGGAAATCGGTATTCACCAGGCCGCATTTTTACACGTAAATGATTTGTATATTAATAATTATAATGAATACAAAGATCTATATGCTGACGAGCAACTGGAGGAAGACCAGATCCAGAATACCGATGACCCCGGTCAGGTTCTCGAACAGCGCATGGAGCCGGTTGAGCCCATTGAAGACCGGATCACCGAAGGCCGGGAGATACTGGTGCAGGTGGCCAAATCACCACTGGGAACCAAAGGGGCGCGAATCACGTCTCACATTTCTTTACCCGGGCGATTTTTGGTGCTCATGCCCACCTCCAGTCGAATTGGCGTCTCGAGGCGGATAGAGGATGAGGCGGAACGGACCCGATTGAAGGAAATTGCATCGAATCTCAGCCAGGGGAAATATGGTTATATTGTCCGAACCGCTGCGGAGGGAATGCCAGAGGAAAAACTTGCCTATGAAATGGGGTTTTTAAAAAACATCTGGGATGGCATTCAAATCAAAGTTCAAACGGCCTCGGCGCCCAATCTCCTGCACCAGGAACTCAATGTCAGCCTGCGGGCGGTACGGGATCTGTTGACCCATGAGGCCGATACGGTGATGATCGACAGCCGATCCGGCTACGATGCCGTCTTGTCATTTTTAGACGGGTTCATGCCCAGCCTCAAAGCAAGTGTATCGCTTTATGACGGGATCGAACCGATCTTTGACGCCTACAACTTGGAAGGCGACATTACCCGGGCTTTGACACGTAAAGTGTGGTTAAAATCAGGCGGTTATATAGTTCTTGAACATACCGAGGCGTTGTTTGCAATTGACGTGAATACCGGCCGTTATGTGGGGAAACATAACCTGGAAGAGACGATTTTAAAGACGAACCTCGAGGCGGTCAAAGAAATCGCCTATCAAATTCGTTTAAGAGATATCGGTGGAATCCTCATCATTGACTTCATTGACATGGAGAAAAAATCGAATCAGGAGAAGGTGTTCAATGCACTGAAAGAGGCGTTTAAAAAAGACAAAAGCAAAACCAATGTGCTGCCGATATCTGAACTCGGAATTATCCAGATGACCCGCAAGCGAATCCGTGAACCGCTGACCCGGACTCTTTGCGAACCGTGCTTTTATTGCGACGGGCAAGGGTTCTTGCTGTCCAAGCAATCGATCTGCTACAACATTTATCGTGAAATTCTGCGCCAGACACAGGATTTTATCGGCAACCGTTTTGCGATTCGTGTCAATCCGGAAATGGCCGAGTTGCTCCATGGCGAGGAAAACCATCTCATCAACGCTTTGGAACGAAAAATCGGAAAGCAGGTAGAAATCTACCCGGATGAGGTGTATCATCTGGAGCAGTTCGATGTGTTCGAGGTGTTGAAAGGGTAGAGTCAGAAAAATTGTATTGACATATTTTCATATTTATGATTTTTTTCCACATTTGTTTGTAGGTCATCGAGTCACCGAAAGAAAAAGGTAATGTAATCATGAAAAGAACCTATCAACCGAGCAGAACGAAGCGGGCGCGCACCCATGGTTTTCTAAAACGGATGTCATCCAAAGGCGGGCGGCGCATTATTAACAGACGGCGGGCCAGGGGAAGAAAGCGTCTGGCCGTGTAAGGTGTAAACGTGTTCAGCGGTATTATGTCTGACGGATATTAGACAGCGCCCAATCAAATATGGATCACACACATTCAGAAAAAAGGACCTTCACCAAAGCAGATCGCCTTTTAAAGCGACAAGAATTTATTCGACTGTCAAAACTGAATCGGAAGGTCGTTAACAGACAATTTTTAGCCCTCTATGCACCGAGTTCCACCGATCGGATTCGCCTGGGGGTTACCGTGACCAAAAAGATAGGCAACGCTGCAACTCGTAACCGGATTAAACGATATGTTCGAGAATATTTCCGGTTAAACCGCCATGACATTAACGGGATTTGGGATATCAATATCATAGCCAAACAGGAGGCGGCGAATATGGCCTCCGATCAAGCGTATCGGGCCGTGCACGATATATTCAAAAAGGTACGGAATCGGGTTTGATACACACGCGAAACATGCGAATACAGCTGACATTGACCGCAATTCGCGTTTACCAATTCACGGTATCACCTTTTCTGGGCCCGACGTGCCGGTTTTATCCGTCATGTTCCGAGTACGCTTACCAATCCGTAAATCGGTATGGTATCTTGAAAGGCGCGATTCTAACCGGAAAACGAGTGTTGAAATGCCACCCGTTTCATCCGGGGGGCGTCGATCCGGTTCCCTGAGATCACCGATTCGGCTTCTGATACCGACCGCAACCTCCCTAACCGCATCACGTATTGTGACATCTGACACCCGGCGGATGGTTCCTGACTGAACCGTACCCGTGCGCTTTATACCGGCGCAAATTTCTATAGGAGAACCGAATGGATCAATTTAGAATGCTAATGGCAGTCGTTCTGTCTTTTATTGTTTTTATGGTTTGGCAGTTTGTGTTTGTGAAACCGGAACCGGCCCAGAAGGATACACCGGTGGAAACACAAGCGCCGGCCCAGCCGGATAACAGCTATGTGGACGCAGTCCGGAAACCACTTCAACCGACAGCACCCATGACATCCCCCGAACCAACCCCGACGAAACCGATCAGATTAGCGAAAGCCATTACCATTGACACACCGTTGTATAGTGCCCGATTGTCGGAAAACGGTGCGGTCATTAAAAGTATGAAGCTCAAGAAATACCGGGAAACAGTTGACAAAGCGTCTC
>JAFDDL010000098.1 GCA_019310865.1 Deltaproteobacteria bacterium
AAGATGTCTTGAAATTAACATCACTCGCTGAAAATTATAAGGAACCTAATCACGAAATGAAAGCCGAAATACTATTTTTGAAAGCTCTCGCCTTAGAAAAACTTGAGAGACATGAAGAATCTCAGGGAATATTTAAATATTTATCAGACAAATATAATGACACAGAATACGGTTACAAAGCGAAGGAAAAAATTAAATAGATTTCGAACCAGCAGGTTGAGCATTCGCAAAAAGTATGCCCTTCCAAAATTGCCGATAACCAACGTATCTTGAATCAGGCAAGACCCGGGATACACGGGATGTATCACACAAAAACTCGGCAAGTGGTGGTCTGTACCTGCTGCTATAGTATCTGGAATCAAAAAATATATGGTCTTGGGTAACAATGGTTTTGACAAGTCAGATTTTTGTGGGATATTATCAACAAAGCACATTTTGACGGATGTGGTGCCCCGTAAAGTCGTCCTCATTATTCACAGTATTATTTGGGGAAGAATATGAGATTATCACTGATTTCTCCAGTCAGTTATAGGCTGAAAAGGTTGCCTTTATGCAAATGGCTTTTATATGCCTGCTTGTTAGGTATTTTTTTAAAATCGATTGCATTTTGTGCAGAATTGCCGGTGGAGGCCTTTGCACGTTTGCCTGAATATAGCAATCTGTCAATCTCACCCGATGGTAAATATTTTGCCGGTAACATAGAGGTGGACGGCAAGTATCTTCTTGTCATTTTTACAATTAAAAATAAGAGGCTAGTTCTCTTGTCTATTAGAAAAACTGGCAAGTTTGAAGTCCGTTGGACTGCTTGGGCGAGCTCAACACGCCTGCTAGTGAGTTTAGGTTTTTCAGCATGGAGGGGCGCTGTACCCACCTATGAAACGAGACTATTGGCCATGAACTATGATGGCAGTAAAACCGTAGAAATGGCGAAACAGAAGAGCGGGCAGGTTATGATGCAAATCAAAGACAGGATTGTTGATATGCTGCCCCAAGATCCGGATCATATACTGATGGCCTATAGAACTAGAGGCGATAGAACTCCGCGCGTTGAAAAGGTCAATATCTTCACCGGGAAAGGACACCATGTTCAAAGAGGTATGAAGAATGTTCAGGGATGGATAACCGACCGATCCGGTGAAGTTCGGGTTGGGTATGGGCTTCAGGATAAAAGATATCGATATTTAGTATGCGATTCCGGGGGTAACAACTGGAGAGTATTAAGCAGTATTGAGATCAATTCAAAGAAAAGTTTTAGAGTACGTGGGTTTTCAAGTGATCCCAACATACTCATTGTCGGCTCAAATCACGAAGGGCCCACAATGGCTCTCTACGCATATAATGTTAAAGAAAATCGATTCACCCAAAAAATTTTCGGACATCCGGAAGTGGACATCAGCCATGTCGGATGGGACAAGCGGACCTGGACCCCTCGTTTTGTGAGATATTATTTGGATGGTGTCAAATATCACTGGCTGGACAAGAAGGCTGAAGACGAGGTCGAAAATGTTAAAAAAGCATTGCCGGGCATGCATGTTCAAATAATGGAAACGTCAGAGGACGATTCCATCTGGTTGCTTAAGGCATGCTCGGCAACTAATCCGGGCGGATATTACATGTTCACACGAAAGACCAGAAAGGTTGAGTATTTCGGTCCGAATTATCCGGAATTGGTAGAGGCCAAGTTGAGTCGGATGTTTCGATTTAAATATCTGGCAAGAGACGGGTTGAAAATATCCGCATACCTTACGCTAGCGTCACATATTGATGAGACAAAACAGAACTTGAAGTTGCCAATGGTTGTAATGCCCCACGGGGGACCAGCCTGCCGGGACTACCTGGCCTTTGATCCTATTGTTCAATTCATGTCAAATCGTGGATATGCTGTACTCCAGATAAATTTTCGTGGATCTTCCGGTTATGGTAAAGCCTTTGAAGTAGCCGGATATGGCGAATGGGGTGGCAAGATGCAGGATGATGTGACCGATGGCGTCCAATTTATGTTAGACAAGGGTATTGCCGATCCTCATCGTATCGGTATTGTCGGGGGATCGTATGGTGGATATGCAGCACTCATGGGCGTTGTGAAAACACCTGACCTTTACCAGTGTGCAGTCGGCTTTAATGGGGTCTACAACTTGAAAAAGTTAGTAAAAGACAAGATGTGGTATATAGGCCGGGGGCGGGTATTAAGAACAATGATAGGAAACTATTCAGACAAAAGTATCTCTCCGACAAACCGTGCTGGGGAAATTCTCTGTCCGGTACTTCTTGCAGTCGCATCCGATGATCGGGTTATTCGCTCAAGCCAATCTAAGAAGATGTCAAAGGCTCTCCAGCGTTCCGGTAGAGAATGCAAGTTCTTGGAATTTAAGGACGGTGGACATGGACTTGAGACATACGAAAGTCGCCTCGGTTTCATGAAGGCTTTGGAAAGCTTTCTTGTAAAACACCTAAAATGATTAACAAACAACCAACATTCCTCAAATCTCTGGACCAATTTGTGGACATTTATGTGCTATCTCCAACGTATCACAAGCGTTCGGGGCGGATGATTTTCTGTACTTACTGCTATGTGTCACCAACCCCAACAACGGTAACACACCATATGAAAATGGCCATATAGGCGGTTTTTTTCAGACGATCGTGCACTGACCCATATCATGGTATGCGCCCGGAATTAATCGCAGCTGTGGGCATACATCTGGTTTGCGCCCAAATTTCAGGTAAAATGCCAACTTTGACGAAGATTCACACTGGCTCGGTTGTGTTTTCAAGATTTATGCGGCAAGGGCCTTTTTGTCAATGTTTCTCTGTTTCCACTCATACAACCTCCTGTATCAACATGATTATTGACACACAATGGCCTTTTTTACATGATTGGTACCTGTTTTCAAGTTGTCATATCCATGTTACAACTTTTTTGTTGCAAAAACAGGATGTCACAAATGACACATTACCGTTGTTTTTATGCTTATGGAGAATATTTATCGCTAAAGCTAAAAACATCATCGGTACAGGTTCTATAATCAAGCCCTAATTGGACAAACAGTAATGGTTTATTCAAATTATATCCGTTTTGCCGCTGCCAACCGGCAATTCATTTCCTTTGGGTTTTTAGCCGCCTTTACATCCAGTTTTGGGCAGACCTATTTTATCGGTATTTTCGGACCCGCGCTCCAGAGCGAGTTCGGGCTGAACCATACCACCTGGGGGTCCATCTATTTGATGGGAACCCTGGGCAGCGCAGCCATACTCAGCGTTACCGGGAAGTTCATCGACCACATGCCCTTGCGGCGCTATACCCTCCTGGTTCTCGGTCTGCTGATCCTGGCTTGTGGATCCACCGCTTTTGTGACCGGGCCCGTGACCCTTATTGGGGCTATCTTCCTGTTACGACACGCCGGTCAGGGGCTCATGAGTCATATCGCCGTCACCACCATGGCACGCTATTTCCATGCCGGCCGGGGTAAGGCCATCGCCATTGCCACCCTGGGATATTCTGCCGGAGAGGCCCTCCTGCCGTTTATCGCCGTGTTGGCTATTGGGTTGTTCAGTTGGCGTTGGACCTATGGCGGAGTGGCCCTGCTGCTGGCTATGGTCATGATCGCCACCCGCTTTATCCTTCCAAAAGACTTTGGCCATCGATCCCCGGACCATGAAGACCCTAGCGACCATCCGCAAGAAACAGAGCCTCAACGCTCCTGGACACGGTCCGAGGTCTTGCGTGATCTGCGTATTTATTTGTTGCTACCGGGTCTTCTAGCTCCCGGTATTATATTAACGGCTATGTTTTTTCATCATCTCAGCCTGGCCGCGGCCAAGGGTTGGAGTTACACCTGGATAACCGGCAGCTACATCATTTATGCCGGCGCCACCATCGTAACCTCTCTCTTGATCGGTCAGTTGATCGACCGTCTGGGGGCTGTTCGGCTGGTGCCCTTCATGCTGGTTCCCCTGGCATTGGCCATGCTGGTTGTGGCCATATTCAACAACCCCTTCGCTGTCTGGTTGTACATGGTGCTGCTGGGTCTCTCTGTGGGTATCGCCCACACGTCTGTTTCAGCCATGTGGGCCGAGGTTTACGGTGTGGCCCACCTGGGAGCCATCAAAAGTCTGATGGCCGCCCTGAGTGTTTTCGGCACGGCCCTGGGACCGGTAAGCATGGGAAGCCTCATGGACAAAGGGTTGTCCATGGAGCAGGTATGCCTGCTGTTTGCCGGTTATACCGTCATGGGGATGGGTTTGATGGTGATCGCCTTCCGGTGGAAAACGGATGAAACCCCGCTTGTGTCGCACCGAATCGGGGATTGATAATTCCGGATGGTTGCATAGCCCATACCGTGCCCGTTAATACAAAGGATCAAAACACCTCGATACTGTATTTGCGTAAAAAATCGGTCGGATGATAGGAAAGCTTTGCCTTTCGCAGACCCGGTGCATCCAGATCCTGCTCCCGGTTGACAAGGTTAAAGGGGGCGCCTTGTGCCTGCAGAAACATCTGGTTGATGACCTGATAGGCGCCTTTGAAATCCGGATCTCCCTTTTCGAAATGAATCACCAAGGTATCTGGGGCCAGAGCCTCGGCGACCGTATAGGCGATCAGACGGTTTTCGACCATGAGACCACCACCCAGTAAGCCCGGCAAATGGGACCAGTGGGTGAGAATCTTTTCGATCACCCGATTTTCTGCATCGAGCACCTCTGAAGACTCACAATCTCGCCAGAGGCACCAGTCGGTCTGCATGGCCAGCGCCTGGGAAACGGTTTCCGGTCCTATCTGAACGTATGTGTGGTCATATTTTTTTTTAAATTGGTTCACGAGGTTTTTTTTCTTGTGGAACCGTTTTCCCGCCAGCTTCGTTAGATCGGACACGGCATAAAGATAATCCCATTGCCCCCGGGTTTCGGTTACACGCAAATTGTCCGTGAACGCGTCCTGCCAGATAGTGAGCAATGCCTCCGGAACCCGGATAAACGTGGATCCCTGGGGGAAGTGTTTGGAAAACAGCGCCGGCCAGTCAACGGTTTGCCAGCTGCCCACCGGGGCCCACCACGCCGGCTGAGGATGCGATTGGCGAATCCAAACCAAATCGTCTTCCCAGGCCCAACTCAGGGCGTAATCTTCGGCCCAGCCCCAGAGATTGACAAAGCTATAATCAGAGGCGACCTTCTCACATTGCACGAGACGCGTTTTGTATTCAGACAATCTGGAAAGGGATTTTCGATCGGAGATCGCTTCAAACTTGAGCGTCATTTTTCAGCATCCAATTCGATTCGGTCACAAGACATTAGTCGCCACCGCCGCGGATACGCAATTACCCAAACAGCATGATCCGCAGGTCCATGACGTTGGTGTTCGTGGGGCCGGTAATAATCAGATCGTCGAGTTGTTTAAAAAAATGGTATGCATCGTTTCGGCGAAGAAATGTTTCCGGCGAAAGCCCTTTGGACAAGGCCCGGGGAACGGTCCGGGGATCCACCACCGCTCCGGCGGCATCGGTGGGACCATCCGTACCGTCGGTACCGGCGCTGAAAATGACCAGGTTTTCGAGTCCGGCGATTTCCAATGCGGCAGCCAGTGCAAATTCCTGATTTCGGCCGCCTTTCCCATCTCCACAGATGGTGACAGTGGTTTCTCCGCCGGAGAGTATACAAGCCGGCGTTGAGATGGGGTGGCCGGTTTTAAGGACTTCTTTGGCGATTGCCACATGAAACGCTGCTGCATCCCGGGTTTCGCCTTCTATCATGGTTGATAAAACCAGCGGTTGATATCCGAGTGCCGCAGCTTTTTGTTTTGCGCGCATAATGGCCTCGAAATTGGATCCAATCACGCTTATGGCCATATCCTTAAACGCCGGATCGCCCGGTTTGGGTGTATCGGGAATTTCGCCCCCGAGACCGGTTTGAATATGGGAAACGATGGATTCGGGCAATGTGTTTAAAATGTCATATTTTTCGAAAATCGACATGCAGTCGGCAAATGTACTGCTGTCGGGTACGGTGGGGCCGGATGCGATTACATCCAGATCGTCTCCCACCACATCCGACAGAACGAATGAAAACAGGCGTGCCGGATGTGCAGCGCGGGCAAGTTGGCCGCCCTTGATGGCCGATGTATGCTTGCGAATGGTGTTGATTTCGTGAATTGTGGCACCGCAGGCCAGCAAAATCCGGGTAGCTTCCTGTTTGTCGCCCAGCAAGATACCGTTGGCCGGCAGGGGCAGCAGGGCGGAACCACCCCCTGAAATGACACAAATCACCAGATCGTCCGACCCGGCTTTTTGGGCAAGCGATAGAATATCCGCGGCGCCTTTGCATCCGTTGGCGTCGGGAACCGGATGCGCGGCCTCCACCAGGCGAACTTTTTTTATCGGTGCAAGATGGTCATATTTAACCGTCACGATGCCTTCTTCGATTCGGTCCAAAAGCGCTGATTCCACAGCCATGGCCATGGCCCCTGCCGCCTTTCCGGCGCCGATCACATAAACATGTTGGATTCGGGTTAGATCAATTTCGGTTCCGTCTATAACCAACCGGTTGCCGTCACGATTCAGGTAACGCGTCACCGCAGCCACCGGATCGACGGCTTTCAGGCCGGCCTCGAAAATGCGAACGGCATCTTGTCGCAGGGATGATAAGGATTTAATGCTCCGGGACATGTGACCTCGACATCTTATGCCTTGTCGGCGCCCACATAATCACCACGTTGGAATCGAATGGTTTCCAGTTGGGCTGCCCGTCGAAGGTCCTCGAGAATCTTGGATAACTCTGTCGGGGCTTTGGCGGCTTTTGTATAGTCGCTATGGAGGGTGTTTGCATTTTCAGCAAATTCGTTCAGAACCGGATGAATGTCCTTCAGGGATTTTTTCGGGTCCGCCAGGGCCTTGGAATACTGGTCCATCAGGTCAATGACCTGCTTGGCTCGATCCACATAAGTTCCCTTCGGTGGCGGTGCCTGGGGAACAGCGGTAACCGGTCGCGGCTCGGCCAGCGAGCCCGATGGCGACACGGATTCAGACGGTTTTGACGATGATGCCGTCTTTGTTAATATGTCCTTAAAATCATTTGGCTGTGAAGGAGACGGTTTGGGTCGGTTCGGCTGAGGCGTCGTTTGGATCGGTCCATCCGGTCGGATCGCTTTCATGTGGATTCCTTTCTAATCCCAGTTTCGCATCCTCAAAGGTATCACCGGCAACTCTAATCTGATAAGATGCCCGCTGTCAAAGAAAAAAAAATAAAAAATAGGATGCCGGTTCCGGAGGGCACGAATTAGGTGTTGCAGATGATATGGCTTTGGGATTATACAATAGCGTAAAGAGTCAATTTCAAAACCGGAGACCTTACCATTTATGGACCCACCCATATTAGAATCCCTTCAGGGGCATTTTCTCATGGCCATGCCCAACCTGCTGGATCCGAACTTTTATCGGACCGTCACCTTTCTATGCGAGCATACCCATGAAGGGGCCATGGGTATTGTCGTGGACAGAATTCATGAGGATATCGCGGGTGAGCAGATTTTCAAAGAACTCAATATCTCTTATTTGCCGGAAAATGCCAAGATCCCCATTCATTTCGGTGGTCCGGTCCACATGAACGAAATATTCATCCTTCATGGGGCGCCTTTTCATTGGGAAAGCTGTTCGGAGGTTTCCACCGGCTTTGCCTTGAGCAACACCATGGATATCCTGGCGGCCATCGCAATGGGTAGGGGGCCGTCCGATTACATGATTGCGCTGGGTTGCTCCGGGTGGGCAGCGGGTCAGTTGGAAATGGAATTAAAGGAAAACGCGTGGTTAACGTGCCCGGCGACTATGGAAATTGCATTTGAAGTTCCCGAGGCGCTTCGCTGGGAAACGGCCATTAAGCGAATGGGTATCGACCCGGATCTCATTTCGGATACCGCTGGGCACGCATGAGTTAGGATTTAGCCTTGGCTTTTGGCTTGGGTTTCTTTTTCTTCAAACAGACCTTGTCTTTTCGGACAAATGCGCAAAGCTTCGGATTGTAATATTCCTTGCAGTTTGAGGGGTTATAAAGCGGGCATTCCGGGTTCTTCTCAGACATATAGTTATATCCTTACATAATAGTTAATTTAAAATGTGAAAACACTATTAACATAAAACCCCTGCGTTTACAAGACATTATGTCTGGAACGCTTTATGCGGCCGGATCGGACCGGGACTGGCCGGTTTGATGCCACCCAATCGATAGAAATCACTTTGACTTTCTTTTGGTTCCATTGTAATAACCTGCCTTTCCGCGAGCCCTTGCTTTCGAAATGTTATGGACAGGCGCCAATTATCATGGACTACTCTCTCTTAAAACAAGATCTACTTCAGTCACTTCAAGATATAAAATCCACCTTCGTCCAAGCAGAATCGATACCCGGTCTGTCAGTGCGGGCCTTTTCGGTCTGGAAAACGAGTTGTGAAACGATCCGAAGGCAATTATCCGGTGAAATAATCCGGGTAGCCGTTGTTGGCTCCATCAAGTCCGGCAAGAGCACATTTGTAAATTCACTGATCGGAGCCGACCACTTGAAACGTGGCGCCGGTGTGGTGACGTCTTTTGTCACAAAGCTCAGAAGCGGGCCATTTCTTCGTGCCAGGCTCATTTTCAAATCCTGGGATGATGTCAACGCCGACGTGGCCCAAGCCCTTGTTCTACTGCCGGAATTCAGGTTCTTTGATGAAAAAAGAACGTTCGACATTCGACGCGTTGAAGACCGTGATCGGTTGGAGAAATCCCTGGCGCTTCTGGGGCCGGATCAACTGGTTGTCGATGGTACTCGAAATGCCAACAGCCTGCTGCTTGGCGCCTACCTGCAGGGCTTTGATCGTGTTAGAGAGATTCTTTCCTCGGAGGATTTGACCCTGATTTACGGTCCGGAACGCTTTACTGAGCACCGGTCATTTGTGGGAAATGACGCCCTTTCCGTCTATTTGAAAGATATTCATCTGGGGGTCGATAGTCCGATTCTGGACGATTATGTGGAAATTGCCGACTGCCAGGGAAGCGATTCACCCAATCCCCTTCACCTGGCCATGATTCAGGATTATTTGCACCTGACCCATTTGATCGTTTATGTCATCAGCAGCCGGACCGGTCTGAGACAGGCGGATATCAAATTCCTATCCCTGATCAAACAGATGGGGATTATGGATAATATGCTCTTTGTGGTCAACTGCGACTTTAATGAACATGAAAGTCGAATAGATCTTGACAGACTGGTCGAAAAGGTCCGCGAAGAGCTGTCTTATATCAAGCCCGATTCGGAGGTTTTCACCCTCTCCGCACTTTTGAATCTGTTTCGTTCCGAGAAGAAGCTCCTGGGACAAAAGGATTCAAATCGGTTGCAGCAATGGGAACAGGACCAGGAACTCAAGGCCCTGTCTGATGCGCAAACCAAAGAGTTTGCCGCCACATTCCATGCAAAAGTCAACCAGGAACGCTATGCGCTGTTGTTGGAAAATCAGCTGGAACGTATTCGAGTCATGGTGGCTGAAATTGCCCGCTGGATAGACGTGAACCGGGAGGTCCTCAAGCAGGATGCCGATCAGATTAAAGCCATCGTCCTGAGACTGAATGACCATCAGCAGAGACTCGGGCAAATTCGGTCCATGGTGAATCAAACTCTGGACGGCGCCCTGAATCAGATTAAGATCGCGTTGAAAAGGGAAGTGGATCGGCTTTTCAACGACCGATCGGAAGGCGTTTTGGTACAGGTGAATGATTTCATCAACAACTTCGACCTGAACACGACCGCGCATGAGTCGCACCTGAGAGAGGTGGGCTTTACCCAGACCCTGTATCTGATATTTCAGGAGTTCAAACAGGCGCTGAACATGCATCTGGCCGAGATGGTCAAACCAAAAGTGATCCGATTTATCCGGGGACAGGAAGCGGCGATCA
>JAFDDL010000724.1 GCA_019310865.1 Deltaproteobacteria bacterium
AATTTGTTTGTCATTTGGGGTTTTTGATTTGGGATTTTTTCAAAGTCCGAAACCAAAATCCTGTGCAAACATGATGCGATTTCAATAAATAGGTACTAAGTGTGTTTATGGGGTTGCCTTCCTATCTTATGTGAATGCCGGTGGGTGTGGACATAGACCTCATCGTCGAGGAGTAATTTCCCTTCTTCCATGCTGAAAATTTTGTCTGTGGTTTCTGAAAAGAAATCAAATTCATGGGATATCAGCACATACGTGATGGTCAGGCTGTTGAGCACTTCGATCAATTTTGACTTCATCGCACTGTCCAGTGCATTGCCGGGTTCATCCAGCAGCAGGACCTCGGGTTCCATTGCCAGGATAGTGGCCAAAGAAACCAGCCGTTTTTCTCCTCCCGACAGTTTAAACGTGATGCGATCCTCGAAATCGTTCAATCCCAGAAATTCAAGTGTTTTTCGCGAAATCGCGATGGCTTCTTCTTTGGTTTTTCCGAGGTTCAGCGGCCCGAAGGCAACATCTTCCAGGACGGTGGGCGAGAAGAGCTGGTCGTCGGCATCCTGGAACAGGAGGCCGATCCGGCGGCGGACTTCGATAAAGTCTTTTTCTATTTTTCGCTCTTTCCCAAAAATCTCCACACTGCCGGCAGACGGTTTCAACAGTCCCATGATGATGTGGAAAAGGGTGGTTTTGCCGCTTCCATTTGGTGCTACCAGTCCAATGCGGTCACCTTTGAAGAGTTCCAGATCCAGGCTATTTAAAATCGGTTTACTCCCGGGATAGTTGTAACTTATGCCATCAAGACAGATTATGCGTTGATTCTGTTCCATATTTCCAATCCGATTAAAATGAAGATGGCTCCGGTCATCAGGGTGGTAAATGTCTTGCTTTTTATACAGGGTACAAGCGGTCCGAGCGTATGAAACTGTCCACTGAATCCCCTGCACAGCATGGCGTGGTAAACGCGTTCCGCTCGGGTGGATGCACGAATGAAAATCATCCCCGTGAGGTAAGCAAACGTTTTGTAGGAATGGATATTGGTTCCCGGCTTGAACCCACGTATCCTGGCCGCTCGAATGAGGCGTTGGTATTCGTTTTCAATCACGAAGATATACCTGTAGGTCATCACCAGAAGGTGGGCAAGTTTTCCGGGGACCCCTAGGCGGTGCAGGGCATCCCCCAGGATTGACAGCTTGGTCGTTGCGATGAGTGCTATAAACAGGGACAGGATGGTGATTGATTTTAAGGTGATTTTTCCGCAGAGTACCACACCCGGTTTTGAAATCTGGAGCAGGCCGATCTCGAACAGGGGCGGACCATCGTAGGTGACCGGTAAAACTATCCATATCAGGGCAATGAAACCGAGAACAACGGCCAGACGCTTTGACACGACCCTCAAGTCCAGGCGGGCGAATCCGACCAGCATGGCTGCAACGGCCAGACCTGAAATCAGGGTGGGGAAATGATCTGAAACGGCAACCGTGCAGGAAAGCACGACCGCAAAGATGATTTTCAGCTTGGGATCAATGCGATGAATAATGGAGTTGCCCGCGGTAAAGGGTTCTGTGATCATGTGTTAGGGGTCCTTTTTTCGGCGTGAGCTGACATACGCAGCCACTCCCACAAGGCCGATGATGTAACCGATGCCGCCGATGATATCGCTGAAGGATGGGGCCTCTTGTCTGGATTCGACAAGCATCTTTATAACCGGCTCAAGTTTTTTATCCAGCAGCTTTGATACGATATCAACCACTTTCTCTTCAGTCAGAGCATGCCGGGCTGTTCCGGGAGCGGGTTTTGCCACTTGATTCCGTTGGTCTGCATCACGGTTTGACATTTCCGTCCGGCTTGAATCATTCCCATCGCCGTCAAAATCATCGGCGTATATTTTCCAGGAGGCCTGATGCCCCATGCCTGCATGCAGTATGATTTCCAATTCATCCTTTACGGGGATATTGAAAGAGAATTTTCCATCTGAATCGGTTTTTCCCTCGAGCAGCAGGTTGCCGGCGGCGTCTAACACTTCGACCTTGGAATCTTTGGGTTTTTTACCACCCATGAACTTGCTCTGGGTGTGAACCACATCCCCTTCAACCCATGCGAAAATGCTTACCTTGTGTGCTGCGGCAGGATGCGGCAAGCCCAGGCCCGCGATCAATACCAGCATGAACACCCAGCAGGTGAATTTGCGATATGACATGATGGTTCCTCACGTTTATTTAACATAAAAAATCTGGTCCTCTGGGCCTCCGGCTCGTAGAGCCAAGTCAGAGACATTTGGCTCTGCCGAAATCATTCTGAAATGGAATCCAGGAATCAGAATGAAGAATCTCTGTTCTGACGAACTGTAAAAAAGATGAACATCCAACGCTGAACATCGAAAAAGGTATTCTATCTTTTTTAAAAATAAGACAAAGCGACACGTGGCGCGAGCGCCTTCCCCAAGGATTCAAGTGTTTGTTTTTTAATGTTTTTATCATCGCTAATTTATTAGTTTGTGTATCCGGGAAGCATCACTGGGTTGACCTTTTTTATGAAGGCCACGCAGAATGTGGTTATGATTCCCTCGATGATCATGACCGGGAGGTTTGTGGCGACGATGAGCGCAGAAACCCCCCAGAAATTTTCTTCCGTGGCAATGAGACTCAACCCCATGATAAGGGCTGACAGAAAAACAGATCCAAATCCACATGCAAACGAGCCGGCCATGGCAAGCTTGTCATTTTTAAACAACAGCGGGCTGAATGCATAGTAGCAGATCACGGCGGGCAGCGCCATAATCACCGTGTTTACCCCGAGAACGGTAATACCGCCGAATTGAAATAGAAATGCCTGCAGGATCAGGGCAACCAGGATGGC
>JAFDDL010000099.1 GCA_019310865.1 Deltaproteobacteria bacterium
GCGATTTTCGTTTGTATCAACATGATTAAATTAAAATCTCTTTTTCAGCTATGCTTGTAAGACAGATTAGGATATGTGGATGATGCCGGTAACATTCCGGAAATGATGATCTTTTGAAAATAGCTTCAGCCCATGTTGAAGCGCTGTTGCGGCGATCCAGATATCATTCGTTGGAATTGGCGTTCCATTTTTTCTAAGGCTGCTTACGATCTCAGCATAAAAATCTGCTGTGTTTTCATCTATATAATGGATTCTGACACGAGGTGAGTCCAGGAATTCATCCAACTCCTCCCTGTTTTGCAGCTCCCTGGCACCTTTTTTGAATCCGGATAGGAGCTCTCCGATACTGATGGCGGAAATGGCGATTTCAGTTGCCTTTCGGAGCGTTTCAAGTACATCCGGAGTCCCCCGAAGGGCGTGAGAGTAGATATTCGTGTCAATCAGCAGACGCTTCATGTCCAGAGTTCCTCGTCTATTGTCCGTTCAGCGTCGATGGTTCCCTGGATGAGATCGAACTCCTCTTGTGACCATCGGCCGAACAATTGGTCAAGATCATCATAGGTCCGGGTGAACTTTTTTTCCTTTTTTAAACCGAGTTGTTTTCTTAACAACTCAACGACAACCAAGTTTACACTTTTCCCTTCAAGTTTTGCGGTTTCTTTTAGTTTTTGGGTCAGGTTTGAATCGATCCCCCTGACGGTCATATTTTTCATATCAGCCTCCCACAGTCATAATTAGATATCATAGTATGATATCAATGTGGAATCTTAATATGATATCACTTGAATGTCAACTCGCACGACTGTGGTTCCCGAAAATACACAAAAGCAACCAAGGCATTAAACGCCAACCTTAAAAAGATCTTGACATTATGACCTCTTATGTGTACATTTTAGCGTACATATGGCTTAACTTGGAGGCATTTATATGAAAACAATTTCATTCACGGATTTTCGTAAAAAGGCATCAGGCTTCATAACCGAGGTTGAACATGGAGAAACGCTCATCCTTTTACGACGTGGGAAGCCCGTGGCAGAGATAATCCCGTTTTCCGACAGGCTACAAAGGACACCTGCCTGGAAAAAGCCTGGTATTCGCCTAAAGTTGCAGGGAAGCGATCTTTCGTCCGCCATTTTGGAAGACCGAGAAGAAACGATATGAAATTATTAGTTGATTCGTCAGCATTTGCAAAAAGATATGTACAGGAGTATGGAAGTGAAGAGATTGATGTTCTTCTCCAACGCGCCTCAGAGTTGGCGCTTTGCATCATTTTGGTGCCTGAAATAATCTCAGGGCTTAACCGACGACTGCGAGAACGAATTTTGTCGACCAATAACTATCGGAAGTTAAAAACGCAACTGATAGAAGATGTCCATGATGCGACTGTCATTCAGATAACCCCGGCTGTAATTTCTCATTCAGTGAAACTGCTGGAGAACAATGTTTTACGAGCAATGGATTCTTTTCATGTCGCTTCTGCATTGGAATGGCAAACAGATCTTTTTGTAACAGCAGATAAAAGACAGTTAATGGCTGCAAAAAATGCTGGTCTTCCGACCAAATTCATAGGCCAAGAAAAGGCTTGACTTGCCGCTTATTTTGTTTTCACCTCCAGCTTATTCGACGCGTTGAGAACGGATCTGATGATGTGTGGATACGCACCGCAGCGGCACACATGCCCAATGAGCGCCTCTGACACCTCTTCGGCATTGGGCTTCGGGTTTTTCTACAGAAATGCTTTGCTGCTCAAAATAACGCCAGGGGTGCAAAATCCGCACTGGAATCCCTGCTCTTCTATAAATGCCTCCTGGATCGGGTGGAGCTTTTCGTCTGTGCCAAGTCCTTCTATGGTGGTTATTTCCTTACCCTCGGTTTGCAGAGCCAGCATCAGGCAGGAAGTCACCGGTTTTCCATCCAGCAACACCGTGCAGGAGCCGCACTCCCCCTCCCCGCAGGAAACGCGGACACCAATGAGCCCCAGCTTATTTCTCAACACCTCTGACAGCATTTCATGGGGTTTTACCTCAAGCTCGTAAAGTTGGCCATTTACGTTTAATACGGTCATGATATACTCCCTGCAAATTTTTGTGTTATTTCCTCAATGGATCGCCGCACCAGGACTCTGCTCATTTCTTTTCGATAGGACGCCGATGCCCGGATGTCGGTGATGGGTTTTGCATCCGATGCGGCCTGAGTGCTCACTTTTTCCATCAGATCCTTGTCAATTTTAGAAATCTCCACACCCAAAAGCATCTTTTCAGCCAATCGAGACCGGATGGGCACCGGGGCCACGGCCCCCATGGCAATTGCGGCGTCCGAAACGACCCCGCCGTCGTCAACACCTAAGGAAACCGCTGTGTTGACCTGGGCAAGATCAACACCCGTTCTGCCGACCCGCCCGAATGAGGCCTTGGTCTTTATCGTCGGAACCGGGACGCGTATTTCCATTAGCATCTCGTTTTCAGCTAATACCGTTTGATTGACGCCTTTAAAAAAATCTTCCATGGGAACATCTTTTTCCCCGGACAGTCCCAGTATCCGGGCCTTGGCATTGAGCGCCACCAAGATGACGGACATATCCGCGGCCGGTGACGCGTGGCACACATTCCCGCCGACTGTCGCATAATTCCGGGTTTGAGGCGTACACATTTTCCGTGCGCCATCACTCAGACAAGCCGCCGGGCTGTTATCCGGGCCGGCATGTTCAATCGCGGCAAGAGTGGTCAGGGTTCCGATTCGCAAGATGTTTTCCGAATTTTCCATGAAATTCAAAGCATCTATAAATGTCAGATCAATAAGATACTTGAGGTCGGCTCCCCCCCTTCGCCATAAAAGCAGTAAATCCGTACCGCCGGCCAGATACCTGGCCTTCGGACCATATTTCGCCTTGACCTCACAGGCTTCCATGGGGCTTTCAGGTCTCAAATATTCAATGTTTTTATTCATATTTTCCTCAATGCTTTCAACACCCTTTCGGGTGTCATTGGGATATCGATCCGTACGCCGACTGCATTATAGACAGCCTGGGCAATTGCCGGAACCGGTGCGGCGATGGGGGTTTCGCCGGCTGAACGTGCCCCAAACGGGCCCACCGGATCGTACGATTCTGCAAAAATCATTCTGGGTTGTGCCGGAAAATCAACAGACCGCAACACCTTGTAGTCCAGCAAATTGGCATTCATCACTTTTCCGCTGGTTTCATCAAACACCAACTCTTCGCAAATCGAAAAGCCCGCCCCCGCGATCGCCCCACCAATAATCTGGTTTTCCAGTATCTTCGGATTCACAACCGTACCACTGTCCTGTGTTGCCACGTAGTCAAGGAGTCGAATCTCACCGGTATCTACATCCACTTCCAGGTCAACGAAATGAGCGGCAAAATGCCTTGCGAAAGCCATGGATGGCGGCATGGGGTGCGACGATCTGCCTGTTATGCTGTCAAGGGGACTGAGCGCATCGGCTCGATAACTGGTCATAATTTCCGGGATCGAAACCGTGTTTTCGGGTACATCGTTCAAAAAAACCACGCCGTCTTTGACGTCCAGCTTTGAAGGATCGGTGTCGAAAAAATCTCTGGCCGCCAGCTCCAAAAGCTGGTTTTTTGCATCCAGGCAGGCACTCCATGTCGCAAATCCGCTCCGGTAGGTCGTATTGCTGGCAATTGAACCATGGCTCCACGGGCATGCATCCGTATCGCCGGTCTCTATTTCGATTTTATCGATTGCAATTCCCAGCGTTTCGGATGCAATTTGCGACTGCGTCGTTTCTCCTCCGGAGCCCATCCGACCGATCGTGATATTAAGTTTTGCACTCCCGTCTTTTAAAATAGTTACGATGGCAGCGGTATTGCCCTCCATTTCCGTCCCACAGTAATGGATCGCCGTGCCGACACCGATTGCACGGCGTTTGGGGCCGTCTGCATGATACGGTGTGCGCCACCCCTTCCATTTGTCTTTCCACCCGATGGCCACCGCCCCTTTTTCCAGGATCCCTTTGGTTTCCCCGCTTGAAAGGTGAAACAGCTCAGGCCACGTTTCTTTCATATCCTCACGTATATAATTTTTGTATTCCGCTTCACTGCATTTCATGAATTTGAGGGACGAGCGTTTTCTGAGCGGATCGCCGGATCGGATCTGATTCTTGAGCCTGAATTTCACGGGATCCATATTCACTTTTTCCGCCAGCATGTCGGCCAGTCGCTCCACACAAGCCCCGGTGGTTACATCCCCAACCCCCCGCATGCAGCCGGCGGTAACCAAATTGGTTGAAACACCTTGACAGGCGTATTTCCCGTGAGGCGCTTTGCCCCACAGATCGATGGCACAACCGCCCACGTCGATTTTAACGCCGTAGGCGCCATTGTCCATGCGATGGTCGACATCGATGAACGTTAAGCTGCCATCATTTGTGCATCCCATTCGCCCGCGGGTTCTTTCCAGGTGGCGTCTTTTGACCGTGCCCATGCACTCTTCGTTGTCGAGCTCTATTTTCACGGGTTTTTTTACTTTTTGGGCCAGAAGTATCGCGATCATCATAAAATTATTGCTCCACCACTGTCCAAAGGAGCACCCGGAAGGAAGCCCGATCACCCGGACCTTATTTCCCGGCATTGCATACCCTTCGCAAACGGCGTCTTTTAACTCGGACGGGGTTTGGGTGGACGTCCACAACGTCACCTTATCTCCCTCCCACTGGGCAATAGCAGCGTTGCGTCCCAACGGCGCATATTGCTGGCTTCCAAAATTCATGCTCGTTTCAACGATTAAATCCGATTCTTTTTCCCCTTGTGTCAAGTCGCCCCATTCATGCAGCACCGGATCACGCACATTTCCCTCTGATCGAACTTTGGGGGCATTTTCAGACATGGCCGCTTCCGGATCGAAAACGGCAGGCAATTCTTCATATGCAACGTCAATAAGCGCCAGTGCGGTTTGTGCAATATCGCAGCTGGTGGCGGCAACGGCGGCCACTTCATCGCCCACGAACCGGACGATTCCATCGAAAATATGGCCCCTATAATTATACCAGCACCCGTTCCAATCCAGGTCCGGTGCATCTTCATGGGTGACGACTCCCAAAACACCGGGAAGCGCCTCTGCTTTTGACGTGTCAATTTTCAATATCTTCGCATGCGGGTGCAGGCTTCTCAAGATCTTTCCATACACCATGCCTTGGACCGCAAAATCAACGGCGTACGTTAATGTTCCGGTAACTTTTTCCCTGGCGTCTTTGGCAGGAATCCCTTTCCCGACAACCGATAGTTCTCTATGTTTGTGCACGGAAGTTCCTCACTTCTACATTGTGTGTAAGATGGCATGTAGCAGCACATTGCAACCGGTTTCCGCATCTGCCTTCGTGATGCTCTCGGCTTCGTTGTGGCTCAGACCGTCCTTGCAGGGTACGAATATCATGCCGGTGGGCGCCACCTTTGAAATATAGACCGCATCATGGCCCGCTCCGCTGATGATATCCATGGCATCTATTCCCAGTTGATCAACGGCCTTTTTTACTGCCTGTATGCAATCCGGTGCGAATGCCACCGGTTTCGAATACAATTTTTCATCGACGCGGCCCACAAGACCCAGGCGGCTGCATTCGGTATGAACAATTCGGCGTATCTCAGCATCCATCTGCTCCAATGCCTCTGTGTCCGGGTGGCGCAAATCGATGGAGATGGTCAACCGGCCCGGTACCGTATTGGTCACGCCCGGATCGGCTTTGAAACTGCCAAAGGTGATGCGGGCATGGGGTGAAAAACGATGGGCTACTTGGTAGAGCTGCGGCAGGATGGCCCCGGCGCCCATCACCGGATCGGTTCGCCGGTCCATGGGGGTGGTACCGGCATGGGCTGGTTTGCCGTGAATCACCAGATCGTACCAGCGCATGCCCTGGACCCCGGTAACGACACCGATGGATTTCCCGGCTGCTTCCAAAACCGGCCCCTGTTCGATGTGCAGCTCGAAATTCACCGCGATGGGTCGTTGCCCCACCGGTTGGTTCCCGGCGTAACCAATCCGGTTCAACTCATCGCCGATGGTTCGATTTTCATTGTCGGCCCGGCTGAGTCCGTATGCCAGGTCGAATACACCGGCAAACACCCCCGAGGCCACCATGGGCGGGGCAAACCGGGCACCCTCCTCGTTGGTCCAGGAAGCCACCGCCACGGGCCGATTTGTTACAATTTCACTGTCATTGAGGGTTTCAATGATTTCAAGTCCCGCCAGAACCCCGTAGACACCGTCGAACTTGCCCCCGGTGGGCTGGCTGTCCAGATGGCTGCCGGCCAGGACCGGCGGCAAATCATTATTTTCGCCGGGACGTTGCGCGAAGATATTGCCCATCTGGTCGATGTCGATCTCACATCCCGCCGCCCGGCACCAGTGAACAAATAGATCACGGCCGGCCTTGTCCGCGTCGGTCAGGGCCACGCGACACACCCCGCCGTTGGCGGTGGCGCCGATTTTCGCCATTTCCATCAGGCGGTGCCAGAAGCGGTTACCATTGATACGCAGGCTTTCTTTTTTAGCTGTTTGGGTCATTTACGAATTCTCCTCGGCAATACTAATTTCATAGTCAGGTTCCATGACAATCTCGCCAGAACCCGGCGATGTCTTCTCCGGAAGTGATCCATGCACCGGTTTTTGACTTCATATAGGTCAGCAGGTCATCCAGTAGTTGCACCCGGCTGAAACGCCCGATAATCTGTGGATGAAACACAAGGTTCAAAAAGGCGCCATGCGTGTAAATCGCATCGAATTCCTCGGTCCAGATGTCAAAAACCTGCTTGCAGCTTGAGATACCGCGACGCACGGGTTCGGACAAGGTGAAAAAGAAGAAGGAGCCGTCTTCCCACAACCACTGGGTGGGAAGTTCCACAATCTTGGTCGAACTATCACGCTCAGCCCTGAGATAGGGGTAATCGTCGTCCATCAGGTTAGAAGAGTATAGAAAATCATATTCGTTCATGAGCCGCATACCGGCATCGGTGATTTCATATAACGGGGAGCGATATCCACGTGGCCGGACCTTCAGGATTTTGTCGAAGACGTCCATGCACCGGTCCATGATCTCTTTTTCTTTCTCATAACCAGCCGTTTGATCAAACTCATGCAGATAACCGTGATAACCCATTTCATGCCCCCGGGCGACTATCTCACGGCATATTTCCGGATATTTTTCGATGATCCATGCGGGTGTGAAGAAGGTGCTTTTTATACCGTGTTTTTCCAGAACATCAAGAATTTTCGGCATGCCAATCTTCGGCCCGTAGGATCCCTGCGCCAAGTTGCCGGGGCGATTCCAGTTATCAGGGTTCCTGGATGTCCAAAGGGTTTCGCCATCCAGATCAAAACTGAACATCACCGCACACTGCTTGCCTTTGGGCCAGACAGGTGTCTTTGGTTTAGTTGGATGCATCATAATAACCTCTTTTGCTTCAAACCCACTTCCACTTCTACTTCTATATGCCCAGAAGTGGTTTCAAAGCCTTTGAACCCACTTCTAGTCCCTTTCGCGGATCAACGGCAACGTCGAACAATGGATGCTGCCACCGTTGCATTGGCATTCGGCGTAATCAATGGGAACGACTTCAATGCCGGCTTTTATCATTCTTTCCGCAGTGCCCTCCCCGTTATTAATTGCCAGGAGAACTCTGCCCGGTCGAACAGCCAGGCAGTTAGTGATCATATAATGGTCTGCGTGATGAACCTCGATGGTATGGATTTTTCGTTCCTTCAACAGATCGAGAAACCAGTAGGGAAGTCGTGCCGAGTTTACCACCGCCATGTTATGATCTATCATCGTAAAAGCACCATCCAGGTGAAGACTGTGGCCTGTCAACGGTACTCGAACGAGTTTGACGCCCTGGACAGCCAGTACTTCTTCGATCTGTCCGGCAGCCGATTCATTTTGCCGAAACGACATCCCGATGATCGCGGTTTCTTCGTCAATATAGGCAAAGCTACCGCCTTCAAAAAGCCCATTCCCATGAATCGTTCGCAGAATCGGCATACCGAGCGCCACCAGCTTTCGCATTACATAGAATTCCTCACCGCGCCTGCCGGTGCCGGGTTTCTCACCTGCCGGGCCCATGCGCGAAATCAGGGCTCCTCCGTTCAATGCAACCGCGTTGTCCCGAACGAACATGGCTTTGGGATCCCGCGGTGAACATTCCGCCATATTTATGACTTCAGCACCCTCATTACGGAGCGCTTCTACCATGGCATCATGTTCGGCTTGCATTTTGACAAGATCAGGGGGTTCCATTCGGCGCCAGTACCACTGTTCCTCCTTGTCTATAATGGCCTCCAGTTTTGGATCGTATTGATCGGCCGTAATACGATTGACTTCCGCTCCCGGGCGATGAACCATCACCATCTTTAACAATCCGACATCATTATAGACGCCCCAACGGCGGCCCCACACGCGCGTTTGCATCTCCTCGGCCTCAAAAACAGGCGTCGGCCGAGGGGGTATCAGCTTCAACACCTCATGATAATATTGGGGACTATCTTTTAGACTCATCTCGCCTCTCCTTTCAAGGACTCCGTTTTTCTGCCTTCTTTAACAAGACCGGGTCTGAGCACATATATCATCGGTCTGCTCTGCCGTTAATTTATTCATCATGGATTCGAGTGATTTACCCGTCCATTGCTCCAGCTGAGATTTAATCTTCAATGCGTTTCCCAGCCGTCTTTTAATGTCTCGCCGTCGATCCAAGTTGGCTTCATGTTCCTTCATCTTGGCCCCAAATCTTGAATTCAATGTAACGAGTCGGCTTCCGCAAACCAGTTTATCCGCCAGATAAACAATTTCCTTCTCCCGAATCGATTCCCCTTCCTTCAGGGATATATCCATATGCGCACCCACAATACCGGCAATTTCACGATAGCCAAGCTTGTTGAGAATCTGTTCGGCCACGCCGGCATGGTCAACTTGTCCCCTGGCCAGATCGTGAAGCAGGCCGGCGGCCACAACCAAGTCCAAATCCAGGTCGAACCCAACGCTATTCATTTCTTTTCCGAGATTCAGCGCCACCTGTGCCACCGCCAGACAATGATCAATAATTTTTTTATTGGCATGAAAGATATCCGTCATCATCGCCATGCATTCGTCGCTTGCCGGAATGTGTCGCCGCTGATAACGCGACCGTATGATTTGATAATCCTTGGGGGTATCCATGTCAAGCAGGACGCCCCCGTCTGCAACCGGCACATCAACAGCAGACAGCTCATGTTGCTCCATGAAGGAGCGCAGTCCCCCATCGCCGTCAAAATTCAGTATTTTTTGCCTGAAGCAGCTTGAAATCAGGGGCGGGTGACCCCGCCGGCCCTGAAAGACCGGATGGAGTATGTGCGCTGGTTGATATGCAGCCAGCAATGCCCTCACCGTTCCGGGTCTCACCAGTGGAATATCCGTCGGAAGGATGAAAAAAGCGTCACGATCCGTTTCCAGACTGTCAATCCCAGCCTTAATTGAAGAAAACATGCCGCTCGCCCAGGATTCATTCACCACATTTCGAACATTTAGCGGCGTCAGCACGGATGAAACATCCTCAGCCCTGAAACCTGTCACCACACAGATATCCTCAATACCAGCGGAACGAAACATGCGCACCACTTGCTCAATGACCGTGGTTTCCCCCATGGACATCAAGGGCTTTAATGCACTCATTCGAGAGGACATACCAGCTGCCGGAATAATGGCGGACATTGCCGTTTTCATGAGGTTGTATCCTTTTTTACATACTAACCCTATCAGATTTATCAGGACTGTTTCGCCCACCTAAAGGTGAATTGGGGGGTGAATTTCCTTTGTGTTCTCCACTTCCTGC
>JAFDDL010000725.1 GCA_019310865.1 Deltaproteobacteria bacterium
CTTCCGCGATTTCGTCATAGGTATAACCTTTGAAGCGGTAAAGGATAATCGCTTTTCGGGTATTTTTATTAAGTGTTTTGAACACATCTTCGATCAAGGCCATTCCTTCCTTGGATCGCACCATCTCATAGGGCGATGGCACCGGCGATTCTACCAAGGCATCATTATAGGGCACATGCGCTTCTGCTTTGCGGGAACACTCGCTTCGATACCGATCGATCAATATGTTGGATGCAATTTTGCGCACAAGGGACCAGGACGGTTTCAATTTTCTCAGGTCGGTATGCCGGATAAGACGCAGGTAGACCTCTTGAGCGACATCTTCCATATCTTGTCTGGAGTTAAGACGGTGGGCAAGATATTGGTAGAGCTTTGTATCGTATTTCCGGTGGATTTCGCTAATGATGCGGTCCACTTCCGGTGCTGGTTTCAGTGAGCCCTCACAGGCGTCTACCGCTATGACCGCGTCGGTGTTTCTCACATCCGTTCCTTTTATTAAGCGCGATCCCATCTTTTGTTACCTCTCCTCAAAGGCCGGAACTCATTTGATGAGATCACTGTATCACCCGGTAAGCATCTAAACAAGTACCCATCCGTCTCCGGTTGGACACCCTCTACTATATTAAACGGAATTCAATGAAATTTGTGCACCAAAAAATGGATAGGCGTTCGGCGATTTGATGTATCAGGCAAACATGCTGGAAAATTTGCTAACGATTTTAATATATTATATGATCGATGGAAAAAAAAGGTGCACTTTTTTTCGGTTCTTCCGTTCTATTGTGTAAGGGAGTGAGGCGTTTCACCTTTTTCAAAATCCAGATCGATACATGCCGGTAGATACATGCCGGATAACGAACCCGCAACAAAAAAGGAGAAAAAATGGCTAAAAACGATTGGACCGGAACCAAGAATCAGTTTTATCATCGGTTAAAAATGGGTGTACTGGCGCTGGCGTGCATGCTCATTTTATTCAGCAGCAATGGATCTGCCGAAGGCAAAGAGATCGCCTTCGATATTCCATCACAGGCAGTCAGATCAGCCTTGCAGAAGTTTTCAGATCAAACGGATTTAAGCCTGGTTTATATCGTAGAAGAAATCGGTGCGGCTGATTCGAATCCATTGCAAGGGCAATTCTTGCCGGAACAGGCTCTGAGCATTATGCTCCAGGGAACCGGATTGGTTTTTGAAAAGGCCAGTGACGAGACCATTGCCATCAAAAAAGGCCCTTTCGAGAAACAGATTAAGACCGTATCCACGCCCGATTCAATCGCTAAGGAATCGAACAGCAAACCGGCGACGGTGGCGGACAACGGCACTGGTGCCGATAAGGCAGTCAGTGCAAGCGAGAAGAATGCGTCGGCTGCCGCATCCACCAGCGAATCCCACGACGATTACATGCTCGAAGATACGGTTGTTACCGCCACCAAGACCGGCGAGACCCGCCTTCAAGACACGCCCATTGCCATTACGGCCATGGATGAGGAGTTTCTGAAAAATAGAAAATCGTTTTCCTTGGAGGAGATGGCGGACTACACGCCGAACACGGAAATTCGCTCAACTAGTAAAGCCTGGAGCACCGCTTTTATCCGGGGTGTTGGAAATGACAATCCCATTTTTTTAAACGAATCTGCCGTGGCCATCTATGTCGACGGCATCTATATGGAGAGGGGGCTTTCCGGCAACAACAGCTTTTTTGATGTGGAGCGCATCGAGGTGCTCAGAGGTCCGCAGGGTACGTTGTACGGCCGGAACGCCACCGGCGGCGCCATCAATATCATCACTAAAAAGCCGAGCGACGAGCTGGAAATCAAAATCGGAGCCGAGATCGGCAGCTATAGTAAACGGCGAATCGACGCCACTATCAGCGGCCCCATCGTCGACGACAAGCTCAGAGCGAGCCTGACGGTTTCCGACAGTGAATCCGACGGTTGGATCCGAAACCTCATCGGGCGGGATACGCAGGATGAAAACTATACGGGGGTTCGCGCCGCCGTTATGCTGACACCGATCGAAGCGGTCGAGTTCGTCCTTCGCGGTGACTATTATGAATCCGACACCGGCGGATGGGGATCCAAGAGTCTGGGGAGTCCGGACCGTGCCGCTTTGGGATATGAGCCACCACCGGGCTACCATGATGTGAAAATAAATGCTCCCCACGGTGTGGACGTGAACGACTGGGGCTTTTCCGGGCATCTTTCCATTGATCTGCCAAAAAATCTGACGCTGCAGTCCATCACCGGTTTCCGTAATCGGGATTTCGATACCCTTTCGGACATGGATGACAGTAGTGTGGACCTTGGCACAGGGCTTTATAAGCAGGCAATCGAATCATTTTCCCAGGAACTTCAGCTGCATGGCCGCTGGGGGAAACTCGATGCGCTTCTGGGCGTTTTCTACTACAATATGAAGGAAGACTTTGCCCTTGATTTTGATTTAAGCTATTTTTTTCCTGGCCTGGCTCTTTTATCGGGCGGCCAACTTGAAACAGACGCCTATGCCGCTTTTGCCCATGTCGGGTATCGAATAACGGACAAATTGCGGGTGCTGGCGGATCTTCGATACAGCTATGAGGAAAAATCCTCATCCAGCTTCTCGCAGTGGTCTATCCCATTCTTCCCAGATGGAGAAGGAAATCTCGCTGATGATTGGGATGCGCTGACACCCAAATTCGGGATTGATTATCGATTGACCGAAGATGTGCTTTTGTATCTGAGTGTCGGCCAGGGATTTCGAAGCGGTAATCTCGGGGGAGAGGCTAATATTGGGGATCTCCCCAAGACCCTTGACCAGGAATTCATCTGGTCCTATGAGATCGGGGCCAAGACGGATTGGTTCGATAAAAAACTTCGCGCCAATTTTGCTGCCTTTTACAACGACTACACAGACCAGCAGGTGAATGTCAGAATTCTGAGCTTGGGAAACCTGCTCAATGCAGCCGACTCCACCATCATGGGCGTTGAACTGGAACTGATCGCCAGGCCGTTGCCGCCGCTTACCGTCAATTTTGCAGGCTCCTATCTCGATGCCACCTATGATGAGTTCCAAACCTACGACCAGTCTACCGGAGAAGCGCTTGCGCCGCTTAAGGGCAACCAGATGCCGAATGCACCCAAGTGGAAATTCGCCCTGGGTGCGCAATGGGTGATGCCGGTCGCCGAGCTCGGGTTCTTCACACTTCGGGGCGATATGAACTGGACGGATGATATTTTCACCAATGAACAAGAAGATCCCCGAGAGATACACAAAGGGCATTTGCTGGTAAATGCGCTGCTGCGCTTTGAAACGGCCGATGGCAGATGGGCGCTGGATGCCTATGGGAAAAACCTGGGGGATGTGGAGCACGGGGCTAAGGAAATACTCTCTAGCGCTCCGGTGATATGGCCTGCTGCCCCAAGAATTTTTGGGTTGCAGGTGGTGTTCAGTTACTGATTCACCGATTCCCCCTTCGAATATAAAGTCAGAATCCCCCCATTCTTTTAAATGGGGGGATTCATGATTACAGTTAAGAATCCGCAAAGCGTATTTTTAAAGTTAACCAAGAAATCCTGAAACGCTACTGATGGTGGTATTAAAACGGAACAATCAGCA
>JAFDDL010000726.1 GCA_019310865.1 Deltaproteobacteria bacterium
TAGCAATCAACCACCAACCGGGGGGCGAAAGATGAAGTAACTTCGATAACACCACTTCCCCCCATATCGAGTACCGGTCGCATCGCAAAGCTATTTCCAGCAAGAATGGCTGTTTTGCTGTTATCGGTCGATTTGATGTGCTGATGGATCTCTTTGATGTCCATAATGCTGTCCTTCATTCCAACCATCCCCTCAAGTAACAGCAGGCGGGAGATCTGCTCCGGCGAGAAGAAAAGACCGGTCATCTGGGGATAGTTGTAGTACAGAATCGGTTTTTTTGATTCCTGACAGATCTGTGAATACAATCCGAACACATCCTCAAATCCCGCAGGAAAGAAGGTCGGTGTAATCACAAGAAAACCATCAAACTGCATCTCTCCCACTTCCTTGATAAAAGCCATGGTTTCAACAAAACTGCTGAATCCGGCCCCCACCAGGAGAGGAGCCCTCCCATTCACCACAGTTATAGCATCCTGTACAATTTTAATTTTCTCCGCATAACTGAAATAAGGGAATTCTCCACCGCTTCCCAGTATCAGTATTCCGTGACAGCTTGATTCGATATAATAATTGATCAAATGTTGCAGCCCCGCATTGTCCAATCCTTCATCTTCCATCAACGGCGTGGGAACAACGGCATATACGCCCTTGAACATATTTTCCGACATTTTATTTCTCCTGATGCGTGTCGTTTCTTACAATGATCTGTCTGAACGACGCTTTCATAGCTTTACCAGGTCGCCCCGCCAATTGCGGATTTCACGTTACGACTGTACAAAGATAAAACTCCCTTTTTAAAACGGGGCTCAGGAGGACTCCAGTTCGATAGCCGTTGATTTAACTCCTCCTCGGAAACATCCAGATCTATTTTCCCTTGATGAATATCGATAATAACGGTATCGCCATCCCGAACAACTGCCATAGCCCCCTTTTCACTGGATTCCGGACATACATGTCCGATATTGAGTCCATAATTGGTGCCGCTAAAACGACCGTCTGTTACCAGGGCGTTGTTTTTACCGAGAAGCTGAACCAGATGGCCTGCGATCGCCATTTCCCTCATTCCCGGACCGCCGATGGGCCCCTCATTTCGAATGATTACACATTCTCCGGGCTGAACCTTACCGTTATGTAAATTGTAAATCGCCTCCTCCTCAGATTCAAAAACCCTTGCTGGGCCACTAAATTGTTGCATGGATTCGGAAACAGCCGATTTTTTTACAATCGCGCCATGGAGCGCCAAACTTCCTTTTAGCACCTTTAATCCACCATCCGCACTGATAGGAGATGAAAAAGGCCTGATAATATCTTCGTCTTTAATTGACGCGTCGTTTACAACATCAGCGATCGTTTGACCCGAGACCGTTTGACATTCCAAGTTCAACAAAGATTGTACATTTTTCATGACAGCCGGAATCCCCCCTGCCTCATCAATCGCATTGACCGTTCGGGACCCGTTCGGTTTGACGTCACAGGTCATCGGGGTTTTGTTGCTGATTTCCTCAAACAGTTCCAGCGGTAGTTGAATATCCAGTTCATAGGCGATGGCCGGTAAATGTATAAACGCATTGGTGGAACCCCCAATTGTGTTAAGCACAGTAATGGCGTTTCTAAAAGCCTGGGCTGTCATTATTTTGGAGGGTGTCAACCCTTTAGTCAGCAACGCTTTCATTGTTCGGCCTGCCTCTTCGGCAAATTGGAACTTTCGCTGACTTTCCGCTGGTAACACGGCTGAATAGGGCAATGACATGCCTATAGCCTCGGTCAAGCACTGCATGGTATTGGCAGTTCCCATAGTGGGGCAGGCACCGGGACCGGTAACAATTCCTTTTAGGGCTTTTTCAAATTCCTCCTGCGAAATGGTCCCGTCTTCTTTGGCAAAATAAAACTTGCCAATCTCTGATTGCGCAAATTCGGATTCTGACGCGAATGACGGTTTTGTGAATCGATAGGGTTGGTGGTACCCTCCCGTAATAACGATGGCAGGAATATCAAGCCTGGCGGCTGCCATCAAAAGCCCCGGCACAATTTTATCACAAGAGCCGATCAGAACCAGACCCTCCAGCCGTCCGGATTTGGCCATTATCTCTATCGAAGCGGCAATAATATCGCGGGCTGGTAAAATGTAGTTCATCCCTTCATGCCCTTCAGCCAAACCATCGCAAGGCCCAATCGTATTGAACTCAAACGGTTTCATTCCGACCGCCTTCACACCCTTTTTAACCGCTTCCGCAATACGGCGAAGGTGAATGTGGCCTGGATTGAGTTCCGACCAGGTATTGGCAATACCGATTCTATGCTTGGAAAGATCTTCGGTACTGCAGCCGCATCCATGGAGAAGGGAGGGCATCGTAATACTTTCCAGAATCTCTTTTATATACTTTCCAGAATCTCTTTTATAGAATCGGGGATAGCAAACTTATTCTTGTCATTCATATCTTATCCTCTCTCATATTGGAGCAACAAAAAGGGTTATAACTCAGGCGGATCAAATAGGGCCTATTGCAAAACCGCACCCGTTGCCGCAGACGTTACCAGTTTGACATAACGCCGCATATAACCGAACGGAATTTCCTTTTGTACCGGTTTCCATGCTTTCAGCCTATCCGCTATCTGCTCTCCAGTCAAGTTGATCTCAAGCGTT
>JAFDDL010000727.1 GCA_019310865.1 Deltaproteobacteria bacterium
TTGCCAATTCTTTTCCACCGGACCCCAAATCGTTCCTTATTCCAGGACCAGTAAATAATAAAGGCCTTTCCCTTTACTTTATCGAGTTTCACAAACCCCCAAAAGCGACTGTCCAGGCTGGAATCTCGATTATCCCCCATGAGAAAGATGGAATCTGCCGGGACGGTAACCGGGCCGAAATCGTCTCGGGGTGTCACACCGGCTGGGATCAAACGCGAATCCATGTGAATTTCGTACGGCGCAGTGATCCGTTTTCCATTTCGGTATAATCGTTTTTTTCGAATTTCAATCGTGTCGCCGGCAATGCCAATAACCCGTTTGATATAATCTTTATCCGGCTCATGGGGGGGCGTGAACACGACGATGTCATCATGAGCCGGCGCCTTGACCGGGATAATCGTTTTCTGCACAAACGGTAGTTTCACACCGAAAATGAACTTATTGACCAGAATGTGGTCCCCAAGTTGAATCGTTTCCAGCATGGACCCGGACGGTATCTTAAAGGCCTGCACAATGAATGTTCGGATAAACAGGGCCAGAACAACGGCGATCAGAATCGCCTCGATATTTTCCCTGGAAAAAATAGATTGAAATGCGGATCGCTGTTTCCCTATTTTTTCGGAAGGAAGCTGCTGCAGAGTTTGTTTTTTCGCTTTCACGTGGATAAGTCAAACCTTTCTATAATTAGTGTCCATCCATAAATAGGATGGGCACTAGTTAAAAAATGAACCGTATTACAATATTGCCGATAATGCCGGCCGCCACATCATCAAATACCACACCTGCGCCGCCGGGCATATTTTGTATGGTTCGTATGGGCGGCGGTTTAATAATATCCAGCAGTCGGAAAAGTACAAAACCGGCCACTACGGTTTCAAGCCGAAACGGAACGTTTACCAAAGTAACCATCATACCAATAATTTCGTCGATTACAATGGCGCTGTGATCCTTTTTCCCCAGCAATCGCTCAGCGTATTCTGAAGTCCAAACCGCGATGAGGATGCACAGAACCAGACAGATCCCGATCCAAGCGGGCGGCAGGACCGACAGCACAAAACAAAAAAAGAGCCCCAGAATGGAGCCGAATGTACCCGGTGCAACAGGGAGATGACCGGCGCCGCCACCTGTTGCTAAAAATAAAATTGTCCGGTCGTGCCAGCGCATTGATTGTCTCTATTACCAGACTCGGGATTTGTCAAGGGGTTCGGCACACCAAAATATCCGTTATCATGTGAGAAAGTCCTTCACTTAGCACCCAGCACTTAGCACCCAGCACTTCTATTCCGGCTTTGCCGGATTAGGGGGAGGTGCTCCCGCAGTGCCTGCATCCTGCAACACGGCGCCGGATGGTCTGATCAGGTGCGACAATCTTTTTGACCATAACGGCACCAAAACGCGTGTCGACCGTAACCAGTTCCCGCTCGAGCAGATGGCGCCGAACGCAATGGGATCGAAGTCCCGTGGTGGTGGTTTCATTTAGAATGCGGCGAGCAATTCGGTCTTCTAAATAATCGGGACACAGGACTTGAACCAGGGTTCCCGGGCGGTTTTTTTTCATATGAACCGGCATCCAGATGACATCCAAGGCACCGTCTTCAAAGAGCCGCTCCATTAAAAGCCCGTACCACTCCGGATTCATATCATCGATGGTGGTTTCAATCACCACAACAGTAGACCTACCAATTGCGGCGTTCGAATCAGACTTTCCAAGAACAATACGCAGCAAATTAGGCCGGGTGGCCAATTGATGCGTGCCGGCGCCATATCCAATCCGGTCCACGATCATATCCGGCAATTGCCCATAACCAGTGCACAGTCCTTTGAGGATGGCGGCACCGGTCGGTGTCACCAGCTCCTTTTCTTCGTCTGCACCGCAAACCGGAATGCCCTTGAGGATATCGATGGTCGCAGGAGCCGGAACCGGCAGAACGCCATGCCGGGTAGAGACAAATCCGCGGCCCACGGGTACGGGACCACAGGTGATCTCATGGATATTCAAGTAGTTGACACACAGCGCCGTCCCCACAATGTCCACAATTGCATCAACACCGCCGACTTCATGGAAATGAACCGATTCCTTGTCGCATTGATGGATCCGAGATTCCGCCTCGGCAATGCACTCAAAGATAGACAAGCTCATCTTTTTTTTTTCTTTTTCAATGGGGCTGGTCTCGATGAGGCCACGGATATGGGCGTAATCCCTATGTCCGCCGCACTCTGTCACCCGCACATGCGCCTTTTTTGCGCCAATACCATTTTGTTGGACCGATCCCACCGTCAACTCGAAACCTTTTAACGGCAAGGCGGACACCGCTTCATTTAGAAAGCCAACCGGAACCCCCAAGTCGATAAAAGCCCCCAGTGCCATGTCACCGCTGATTCCTGAAAAACAATCAAAATATGCCAGCATCTGCGTTTACCTGCCCTTTTCCATTGACAAATCATCCAATCTCAATATGATAACCCAAAATCATTCAGCACGGAAGTGCGCCCAGTGCTGGTGACTGGTCCGGGCTTCAAACCCGGTGTGGGGCGTTAACACCGTCCCGGGTGGGTTCGATTCACATGCACTTCCGCCACTTTCTTTATTATTTCAATAAGTTAGATTTCTTTTCCACCGCTGAAACCGCCCCAAAAAGTATATTGAAAACCAAAATAATTCAAGTAGTGGCTTTTCAAAACCAATTTGAAAGTCACCTTCATCATGGATGAATGCCTTGGCAGGCATGTGCTAAAAAGTCAACACCCCCTGGTTTCACTTTCCTCAATACGTCTTATGTTAAAAAGAGTCACACAGTGCGGTCGGCCATAAATTTCAGAGCCTTTTCCAGTTACCGAAAGTGAATGAGGTTACCCATGGCACACGGGCCTGTTTATAACCGGCATACCCTATACTTCATTATGATTTTTTGCAGCATGACCTGTATCCTGGATGCCGCAAATGCGAAGGAATATAGCATGACCCAACACAACCGTCTAATTGAATCCACAAGCCCTTACCTCCTCCAGCACGCCACCAATCCGGTTGACTGGTACCCATGGGGGGATGAGGCTTTTGAAAAGGCAAAATCAGAAAACAAGCCGGTTTTTCTATCCATCGGGTATTCCACCTGCCACTGGTGCCATGTCATGGCACATGAATCCTTTGAGGACAATGACGTGGCCGATCTTCTCAATACCTATTTTATCAGCATCAAGGTCGACCGTGAAGAACGTCCGGACCTCGATGCGGTATACATGGCTGTTACCCAACAGATGACCGGCAGCGGCGGATGGCCCATGACCGTCTTTCTAACGCCGGATAAAAAGCCGTTTTTCGCCGGCACCTATTTCGCCAAAAACGCCCGATGGGGGAAACCCGGTCTGATGGAGTTGCTACCGGACCTTGCACGTATCTGGAAAGACGAACCGGAAAAAATATTCAAGACCGCCGACCAGGTCAGTCGGATCATGAAACAGGTTTCGGTCACTGCACCGGGCGCGGACTTAAAGCGGGATGTTCTTTTCAAAGCAGAAAATGAACTGACGCAGCGTTTTGATGCCGTAAATGGCGGGTTTGGCGATGCGCCCAAATTTCCGACACCTCAC
>JAFDDL010000100.1 GCA_019310865.1 Deltaproteobacteria bacterium
TTATTCCGATGATCCCCATATTTACCTCCCAGGGTTACAATGCCGAAACGTTAAAATTTATAGCGATTTACTTTATCGTTCTCATGCCGCTTATCGCTCTTGCCTCAGTTGTATTTGGCCCGGAAGGCAAACCCGTGGCGACGGAGAAACCGTCTATCAAGGGCGTATATCGCTCGGTCAAAGGGAATAAGCCTTTCTTGTTCTTTCTTGCTATCTATATCGTCGGCGGTTTGGGAAACGGTGTGTTTTACGGGCTGATCTACCTTTATTGCGACAGTCATCTGCAGATCGGGCACTTGTTTCCCTACGTCTTGATTGCCGATGCGCTCTGCACGTTCATCAGCCTCCCGGTATGGCTGAAAATTATATACAAATACGGTAAACACAAATCCTGGGCGGTGGGTAATACCATCGGGTCGGTCGTAATCGCCGGCATGATCTTTTTCGAACCGGGCCCTTCTATATTCATCCCATTCATTATTTTAATCGCTATTCGAGCGCTGGCCGTGGCATGCATTTATGTGGTGCCCACGGCGATGCTTGGCGATATCATCGATTACGACATTCTCAAGACCGGCGTCAACCGGTCCGGCAACTATTTCTCCGCCTGCACGCTTATTTCCAAATTGAATTCGGCGCTCGGCGGGGGAATCGGTTTCATCATTATCGGCATGCTTGGCTATACGTTGAAAGGCCAGAATTCCGACTTTGCCAATGCCGGATTTGTCTTTACGACGTTAATCCTGCCTGCGATCCTGCTGGTTGGCTCCAGTTGTTTGCTGTGGTTTTTCCCCATAGATCACCGCCGGCAATCGATTATCCGGCGTCGTATCGAGGCACATGCGAAACGCGCGGAGCGGGATGGTCTCTTGGTCGGTTAAGGGGTCCGAAATCCGAAAGTAGACGGGGGAGGAAATTCATGACAGTTACACAAGGCGGTGTTTCACTGACCTCACGTTACATACCGGCACGCGACGGAACGGGGCTAGCGGTCGACATCTGGCTGCCGGCGGATTGTGCCGGCGCAAAGCTGCCGACTATCTTTACGTTAACCCGATATTGGCGGTCTGCAGGCTTCAAGGAAGATACCCTCGCCTGGCAGAAGTCCCATGAAGAAGCGGTGCTGTTGACCACCCGTGGTTATGCTTACGTTGTCGCGGATTCACGGGGCTCCGGCGCTTCGTTCGGGACCCGGGACTGTGAATTTTCCGAAGCGGAGATCGGGGATATCGAGGTCCTGATGGCATGGATTGCCGGCCGGCCATGGAGCAACGGCAACGTCGCCTCGACCGGCACCTCCTATACCGGCAATACCGCCTTTTGTTGCGCCTCCGGCAGTCCACCGGCCCTGAAGGTCGTCGTGCCCTATGCGGCGGATTTTGACGTTTATGCCCAGCTTGTGCGGCCGGGCGGCCTGGAAAACTTCTTCACCCGCGACTGGGGAGCCGGGGTCCGGGCTTTGGACCAGAACGATCATGAGACATTACTCAACAACATGAGCACACCGCCCCCCGAGCCCATCGCGGTAAACTTCACCGGGGTCAGGCCGGTGGACGAAGATACGGACGGGTCGTTGCTTATGGCTGCTGTCGGTGAACACGCAGACAATTTCAATGTCGGCAGTATTGCGGCGCACATGGACTACCGTGATCAGAAAGACGACACGGTAAACCTGTTAAACCGGGCGAGCGTCTATTTTCACCGGGACAACATCGAGAAATCCAGCCTGCCGATCCACTATCGTACCGGCTGGCTCGATGCCGGCACGCCGCAAGGCGCCTTGAGCCTGTTCAATACCTTCAGCAATCCCAAGCGGGTGATCATCGGCCCGTGGAACCACGGGAATAATTATCTTGTCAATCCCTACATCAATGACAAACCGGTTGCATTGCCGCTCGAGGAAAAGGTTGACCTGACCGTGGGGTCATTGGCGCCCTATGTGCGCGATGACGACGGGGATTCAGCGACGGAAATGGGGGTGTTGGAATATTACACATACGCAGAGAACGTCTGGAAAACCACCCGTGTCTGGCCTCTGCCGGAGACACGGATGACCCGATTCTACCTCCACGCGGGCCATACGCTGGTTGCCAAGGCACCGGGCCTGGAGGGAGGGGAAGACCATTACAAAGTTGACCCCACCGCGACGACCGGAGCCACTAACCGCTGGCATACCAACTTGGGCGGAGGTCCCGTACTCTATCCGGACCGGCGGGAAGAAGACAAAAAACTGCTCATCTATGAGACACAGCCGTTGGCGACCGATACAGAGATCACGGGGCATCCGGTACTGCGACTTTTTTTGGCATTGAGCCAGGAAGATGGCGATGTTATCGTTTATCTGGAGGATGTCGGGCCGGATGGAACCGTCTATTATATCACCGAGGGGTGCTTGCGCGTGCGGCATCGAAAGGTATCCCCGCCGCCGTATGCATTTGCGGGACCCTATCACAGTTTCCGCCGGGAAGACGCCGAACCGCTGGTGCCGGAAACGGTGACCGAGCTCATGATTGGATTGTTTCCGACATCGGTGCTGTTTCGCAAGGGGCACCGGATTCGGCTGGCGATTTCCGGGGCGGACAAGGGTACCTTTTTACCCATGGGCGGTGTCGAGAATGCACAATGGCGGATTCAGCGAAACAGCAGACACCCGTCATATCTCGAGCTGCCGATCATCCCGCGGTCCTGATAAAACTTGTGCAAGAGACCTCATTTGCCAAACACGGCTACTATTACGACGGTGTGCAGTTGGGCGAATTTTATCAATCACGGATGATTTTTTTAACCAGGAATTTGGAAAAAAGGAGATAGATATGGCACGCTTAGTGATCGATGCGCATACGCATGCCCAACGTTTCACGCCAGGATTTAATAAACGGGGCGAACCATTTACTTACAAAGGCTTAGAAAACGTTATTATGAGTGATCAGCCCTTTGATAACTCGCGCCTGTTGCTTGCGGATATGGATCGTTTGAATGTGGACATGTCTGTATTGCTGTCTGCTTTCAATATGCGCAATGAAATGATTGAAGCACAGGTCAAACGCTATCCTGATAGGTTCATTGCGTTTTGTTGTTATGTTGAAACATCCCGTCGTGAGTGGACTCATGAGGCGCCTTTTGATGCTGAAGAGGCGGCGGCAGAGGTGGATTTCTGGCTCTCTCGCGGATTTGTGGGTGTCGGTGAAACCACGGGGATGTTGCCGTCCAAAAATCTTGATATGACAATCGAAGAGAACGTGCGCCTTTTATGGCCGATTTTGGAGGTTGCGACGAAACACGAAGCGCCTGTGCTGTTTCACACGGGGTGTATCGCTTATCCCGACACCTGCCGTTTACGCGGTGTGGACCCAATTCTCGTTGATGATATTGCCTTGGCTTTTCCAAAAATTCCCATAATCCTCGGTCATGCCGGGGTTCAAACAGGCTGGTATCGAAACTTTCCGGAAAATGCTGCCATGGTGGCTGGGCGGCATCCCAATGTGTATCTTGAATTGTCACAGTGTCAAGCCGGGCAGATTGAACGCGTACTCCATGACCCCAACATCGGGCCGGATAAGCTACTATTTGGTTCAGACTGGGGCGTTTCAATCTCATACCAACCCTATGGTAAGGGGAACATATATGCAGCAACACCGCCCGAAAACCCACCGAACACACTCCCCATGCATATGGATTGGAATCTGCGCCAGATATATGCCATCGAAATGTCCGAGGAAGATCGGGCAAAAATACTGGGACTCAATATGGCAAAGATCTGCAAACTGGATATAAAGGCGATTATGGCCCGAAAGGAGGATCGATACGGCGACCGGATTTCCTGGAATGAAATTGATACGTATTGGGAACCAAGTAACGTCGGGCGAGAAAACAGTGACAACCGTTAAATGCCCAACCGCTTTAAGATCAGATGTCAAAGGAAAAATATATGATATTAGATGGTAACAACCTAACTGCAGAACAAGTTAACGGGATTGCACAAGATCCGGAAATACAAATTGAAATCACGTCTGACACGGAAAGTCATGTTACGGCGTCAAGAAAACTACTTGAAAGATTTGTTGCCGAAAAAAGAGTCATTTATGGCGTAAATACTGCGTGTGGCGGGTTTGTACATTGGCTTGTGCCGATTGAAAAAGCTTCGGAAATGCAACAAAATTTGCTCGGTGCCACAGCTTCAAACGTCGGTGATTATTTAGCTGACAACTATGTTCGAGCCATTATAGCAACGCGAATTAATTCACTTGCACGGGGTGCTTCTGCTATCTCGTTAGAAAATTTTAAGAAATATATAGCTATTTTCAATGCAGGTATACTCCCCTGTATTCCAGAAAAAGGTTCGCTTGGCGCAAGTGGTGATCTGGGTCCTCTGGCCTATATCGGTTTGGTAGCAACAGGCCATTGGAAGGCCAAGCTAGGGGGGAAGATTGTTAGCGGTAAAGAAGCGTTGCAGCAGTCCGGTATCGAACCAATGACCCTAAGTTACAAAGAGGGGCTGGCAATGATTAACGGCACCTCGGCAATGACGGGTATGGCTGCGTGTCTAACAAGCCAAATTAAAGACCTGATTAAATCCTATTTAATCGTATCAAGCATGAGTGTTGAAGCCCTTAAAGGAAAAATAATGCCTTTCCACGAAGCGGCTCATGAAAACAAACCACACCCGGGGCAGATAAAAGTAGCCAAGTGTATCTTCTCGACGCTGCAGGATAGCAAAATGGTTGTCCACGATGAAGAGATTGAAGAGATGCTTAGAAAACTGCAAACTGATGAGCCAATGGGAATGGATGAGCAGATAGAAGATGCTTACTCTATTCGAGCAACCCCCCAAATTCTCGGCCCGGTAGTGGATACGACATTATTTGTTGAATCAACTATTCAGATTGAACTGAATTCAACCAGTGACAATCCGCTTGTATTACCTAGCCGGGGCGATGTTTTCCATAATGCGAACTTCCATGGTCAGTACATTTCCAATGCAATGGATCAAATATCCATCGCGTTGACAACTATGTGCAACTTGTCCGACAGGAGAACCGATCGGTTTTTAGACCCCGCTAACAGCAATGGGCTCAAACCATTCTTATGTGACAAAAACCCGGGTTTGAGTTATGGGTTAATGGGAGGGCAGTACCTGGCAACATCCTTGGTGGCGGAAATACGTTCGCTTTGTACTCCCGTATCAATTCAGACACTGACTTCTACAGGTGATTTTCAGGATCATGTATCTTTTGGTTTAGTCGCAGCACGCCGAACAAGGGATATTCTTAAAAATGCATACTATGTGTTAGGTTTTGAACTTATCTGTGCGTGCCAGGCTGCTGACCTAAGAGGTGCTGAAAAACTTGGCACCATCACATCAAAAGCTTTCAATATTGTACGAGAAAAAATTCCTTTTCGCGATAATGATGACCCCCTGACTCCTTATATTGAAATGGCTGCACAGCTGTTGGAAACAGGACGGTTGTTGGAGGCGCTTCCGCAAACGGATAATGACTACACATGGTAACGGAAAAATTCGTAATTCGCAACCTGACGGATGTGGAAGCCATAGAAAGCGTGCCCTTCCAGGAGCGGGTGCCCGCCCTGAACACGTATGAAGTGCTTCGGCACTCGGCGGAGACTTACGCCGATACACCGGCGATCATCTTTCTGCCGAATGGGGCACTCGAAGACGAACCTGTGGTGATCGAATATCGCGACCTTTTTGCCCGTGTGACCCAGGCGGCGAATATGTTCAACGACTTGGGTGTCAGCACCACGTCGCCGGTTTCCTATATCCTGCCGAATTTGCCGCAAACCCATTATACCTTCTGGGGCGGATCGGCCGCAGGAATTGTCAGCCCCATCAACTACATGCTGCAGCCCGAGCAGATCGCAGAGCTGCTGGAAGCCGCCGGCAGCAAGATCCTGGTCACCATCGGTCCTGATCCCCGGCTCGACATCTGGCAGAAGGTCCAGGCCGTCCGGGAACTGGTCCCCAGCCTGGAGGGGATACTTGTGGTCGGCGGTGAGGCGGACCCAACGAATGGCATCTACAGTTTTGACGACCTGTTGGAACGTTATCCGGCCGACAAACTGACCAGCGGGCGACAGATCGATCCGGATGATATCGCCTCTTACCTTCATACCGGCGGGACGACCGGGTCGCCCAAAATTGCTCAGCAAAAACACAATGCACAGGTATACATTGCCTGGTGCCTGGGCCCCCTCCTAAATGCCGAACCCGGTTTTGTGACCCTTTGCGGTTTGCCGCTATTTCACTGCAATGCGGTGTTCGTTTCGGGTCTCGGACCTTTTCTGGCAGGTGCAACATGTCTGCTGGCGGGACCCATTGGTTACCGGAACCCCACACTCATAAAGGACTTCTGGCGTATCGTCGAACGCTACAAGGTGGCCGCCTTTTCCGGTGTGCCGACGCTGTATGCCACGCTGCAGGACGTTCCTCTTGAAGGGGTGGACGTGAACTCTTTGCGCTGGGCTGCATGTGGCGCTGCACCGATGCCGGTGTCCCTTTTCCACGCCTTTCAGGAAAAAACCGGCATCAAGATACTGGAAGGTTATGGGATGACCGAAGGCGTTCTTTTAAGCACCATCGGATTTCAGGATGCCGCCCCGAGAATCGGCTCAATCGGCATACGGGTGCCGTATCAGCAAGTGAAAACCGCCATCGTCGACGCAGACGGTAAGTATGTGCGCAATTGCGAGGTGGACGAAATCGGCGTCGTCGCAATCAAGGGTCCGAACGTTTTTCCCGGATACTTGCAGGAGAAATACAACAAGAACATCTGGATCGACGAAGGCTGGTTCAACACGGGCGACCTGGGGCGCATTGACGAAGATGGCTATTTCCGGCTGACCGGGCGGGCCAAGGACCTGATCATCAGGGGCGGGCACAATATCGATCCGGCCACCATCGAAGATACGTTGCAGAAGCACCCTGCGGTTGAAATCGCCGCCGCTGTCGGCAAACCGAATGCCTATGCGGGGGAATTGCCGGTGGCCTATGTGACACTCAAGGAGGGACAAAGCGCAACGCCCGAAGAATTGACCGCTTTCGCCAGGCAGCACATCCCGGAACGTCCCGCCACGCCAAAGGAAGTATTTATCCTCCAGGAGATGCCCCTCACGGCAGTCGGCAAGATATTCAAGCCGTCGCTCCGGTACGATGCCATCAAGCGAACCTTGGCGGCAGCCTTGTCAACCTTATGGGAGGGTGATCTTTCCATTTCGATAGAGGTCGACTCACATGACGTTCATGGGACACTGGCATCCATCACTATAACGAGTGTAAAGGATCGTGCGCTGTTGAAAGAAAAAATCGACCGGATTTTAGTCGGCTTTGCCGTAAAATACAACATCACATTTATCGAAAAAACCATTTAATGATCGCCATTGGGCCTATATAAAACAGGAGAACCGAATGCAGATCAATGAAGAAGTCAAAAACCGGATTATCGAACGATATATGGCCAGGACGGAAAAATCCCAGGCAATATTCCAGGCAGCCAGGCAGTATCTGCCCGGCGGCGACACCCGCTCCTTTGCCCACTTCGACCCCTACCCTTTTTATGCCCAAAGTGGTGAGGGATGCCGCATCACCGACTGCGACGGCAACGCATATATCGATCTTGTCAACAACATGACGGCCCTGGTGCACGGCCATGCCCATCCGCACATCGTGGAAGCGCTCTCCCGCCAGTTGCCGCTTGGCACCTGTCACGCCGCCCCCATCGAAAGCCAGGTGGCCCTGGCGGCACATCTCTGCGACCGAATCAACTCGGTAGACATGATCCGGTTTTGCAACTCGGGCACCGAGGCCACCCTCTTTGCCATGCGCGGTGCCCGGGCCTTTACCGGCCGGGATCTCATCGTCAAGATCGACGGCGGCTACAATGGCAGCCACGATTTTGCCTATGCCAACACGGCCCCGGATCTGTCCGACAGTGAACTGCCCAAGACGGTGCTTCCCAGAGGGGTCCCGGCCTGCATTGCAGACGGCATCCTGGCCGCACCGTTCAATGATCTCGGGGCCATGGAAAAGATCCTGTCCCAGAACCCGGGCAAGGTGGCCGCCATCATTTTAGAGCCCATCATGGGCGCCGGCGGCGGCATTCGCGCGGCCGAGGGATACCTCAAGGGTGTTCGGGAGCTGGCCGACCGGTACGGGGCCCTGTTGATACTCGACGAGGTCATCACCCTGCGCCTTCATGCGGGCGGTTACCAGGCCATCGAGGGCGTCACTCCCGACCTGACGGCCCTGGGCAAAATCATCGGCGGCGGGTTGCCGGTGGGCGCCTTCGGCGGGCGGCGGGACATTATGGAGCTTTTCGATCCCACCCGGCCTGATTTTGTTTCCCACTCGGGCACCCTGTCCGGTAACGCCATGACCATGGCGGCCGGCATGGCCTGCATGGAGATTTACACCCAGGCCGAAGCCGACCGCCTCAACGCATTAGGCGACCGGATTCGAAAGGGATTCAGTGAGGCCATGGCCGCAGCCGGTGTGAAGGGCCAGGTATCCGGATACGGCTCCGTTCTCTTTATCTGGTTTTTTGACAAACCGGCCGCCAACGGAAAACAGTTCGCCCTTTCCGTGGCCGGCTGCCACGACTTTTCAAAGCTTATGCACCTGGAGCTGCTCAACCGGGGCGTCTACTGCGCCTCGAAGGGATTTTTGCTGATGTCCCTTTCTACGCCCATGGATGCAGCGATGGCAGACGAAATTGTCGAAAAATTCGGGGAAGCCCTGGCAGTAGTTAGGTCAGGGAGTTAACGGAAAGATTCGCATCCGTTCGCAGGAGAGCGAAGACTCAGATTATCGTCCCATTCATTCACCAAGAACACCAAGAATAAGGAGAATATGTTGAAAATTTATATCAGTGCCGATATTGAAGGCATCGTAGGGGTGACCGATAGGGACGAAATTATCAAGAATTCTCCAGGCGGGAAAGACTTTCTGGAACAGATGACTGCCGAAGTCGCAGCCGCATGTGAAGGAGCACATGATGCAGGTGCTACCCAAATCTTGGTAAAAGATGCCCATGGCCCGGCCCGAAGTATTATCCCCGCCAAACTGCCCACGGGTGTAAATCTTGTTCGGGGTTGGTCTGGCCACCCCTATGGGATGATGGACCAACTGGATGACACCTTTCAGGCAGCGATGATGATCGGTTACCATGCGGGGGCAGGCTCGGCCGGCAATCCGCTTGCCCATACATTCAACGGCACATTTTTTAATTGCATCAAGCTCAATGGGCAGTACGCATCTGAATTTTTATTGAACACCTATACAGCCGCAATGCTCAAGGTTCCGGTCGTGTTTGTTTCCGGCGACAAAGGTATTTGTGATGAAGTCTCCACATTTAATCACAACATTGCCACGGTAGCCGTGAAAAATTGCATAGGTAATGCAACGAACAGTCTTCATCCGGATACAGCGGTTGAAAAAATTAAAGCGGCGGTTACCGAAGTGCTGAAAGGAGAGGTCAGCAAGTGCCATGTAGCCCTGCCCGATCATTTCTCGATGGAGGTCAAATTTGCCTGGGCGCCTGTTGCTTATAAACCGAGTTTTTACCCCGGAGCTGCACTGCACCCGAAAGATCCTTCCATTGTTACGTTTGAAACGGACAGTTATTTTGAAGTGTTGCGGTTT